>JAFDCW010001103.1 GCA_019312705.1 Deltaproteobacteria bacterium | reverse complement strand
GACGGGAAGTAGTGGTAGGCCGCGCCGAGGGAGATACCTGCTTCCCGGGCGATGTCGCGCATGGTCGTCTCGTCGAAGCCCTTGTCGCGGAAACACGACAAGGCCGTCTCGAGGATGAGCGCGCGTTTTCTTTCTCCATCGGCGCGGCGGGTCATGGGGGGCTCAGCGGTAGGCTCCGGCGGCGGGAGCCGTGCCGCAGTGTCCGCCTTCGCACTCTTCGCCGCCACCCCAGAACGGCGTGGCCCGGGAGATCGACGAGAGCAGCCCGCGCTCCTCCGATACCCAGTCGAAAAAGAGCCCCGCGAAGGGCCGGAGCAGGGGGCCCGAGAGGGCCGTGGCGACGCCGTGGTGCCTTTCGAGGGCCCAGAGGCAGACGAGGAAGGCGTCCGAGCCCACCCAGTACGAGCCATCGTCAGAGACTACGACGAGCTCGCGGCCGTCCCCGGGAATCCGGCCGCCCCAGGCAGCGAATAGAGAGCGGGCGGCCGGCGAGTGCATCGGGACCAGGCGTAGGGGGACGAGCTGAGCCTGCCCGTCGAGATGCCTCTGGCAACGACGGCAGAACGGGCAACCGTCGTCGTAGAGGACGGTGAGGGTGTTCACGCGGCCGCCGGATGGGCGTGCTGAATGTAGCCCTGGGGAGCGACCGGGGGAGGGGCGTTCCGAACTCGCAGGCGGCGACGGATTCGGTGGAAAATGAGCAGGTTGGCGAAGTGCATCCCGGCGAGGCTGAGCAGGAGCCAGCCCATCTTGGTCGCGAGGACCTCGATCGCCATCTGGAGGCTTGTGACGTGGCCGCCCGTCATGAGCAGCAAGGCGTAGCCGAAGTTCACCAGATAGAAGCCGACGACCAGGAGACGGTTGACCGATTGACCCAGCTCCTTTTGCCCCTCGAAGACGTCGGCCAGCAGCACCTCGCCATTCTTGGAGAGGGTTCTGGCGAGGTAGACGGTGAGGGCGATGCTGAATGCCGCGTAGATGGCATAGATGGTGGCCATGGTCATGAACCTTTCTGAAAACACGTTCAATATTGAACACGTTCAGAAATTGGGCCCCGAAGGTGCCCTTGTCAAGGGGGCCCCCTCCGCTTTCGCCCCTCGCATTTCGTGCTACCTGAGACGGCTTCACCATGGGCACCCCCAACGAGACGACGCCGGCAGCGCCTGCGGGCGATGCTGCGGCCCGAAGCGGGGCCCAAACGGAGCTGCCCTTCGGGGCTCCCGGTGCCCAAGAGGTCCAAGAGACCCAAGAAGTCCAAGGGACCTCGCAAGCTCCAGGCGCCTCCGAGGCGGAGCCCGAGACCGACCCGGACCTCGAGCGCATCACGGCCGAGGAAGGGAAGGTCCTCCGGCGAGTCCGTCGCACCGTCGCCGAACGCCCCCCGCGGCGCCGGACACCGATCATCGACTACGACGCTGAACTCATCGCGCTCCGCGATCAGGTCAATGAGGCGCGCCTCGAAGACGTTCCGCCGCTCATCGAAGAGATGGAGCGCCTACAGCAGATTGCCGCCCGCCGCGCCAAGGTCCGGGTCGGGGCCGTCGACCGGGAGTCTCCGTACTTCGGCCGAATCGTCATCGAAGACTCGGAGCGGCGCCGAGAGGTGCTGATCGGGCGGTCGACCTTCCTCGACGCCAAAACGGGGATCAGCATCGTCGACTGGCGCGATGCGCCCGTGAGTCGGATCTACTATCGCTACCAAGAGGGCGACGACTACGAGGAGGTCTTCGGCGGCCAGGAGGTCGAGGGTGAGGTGATCACTCGCCGGAGCTTCGCCATCGCCAGCGGTGAGATGCGACGCATCGCCGCGCCCCAGGGCACATTCATCTGCGATGCGAACGGCGTCTGGCGTCGGGCGGCGACGAGCGCGGCGAGGCTCGAAGGAGGACAGGGCGCCGCGATGCGCCCCGAGAAGCACCACCGACCGGGCAAGCTCGGCACCGGCTACGACGACGGCAGGGAAGACAAGCACCTCTCGGAGATCGCCGCGCTCATCGACCCGCGGCAGTTCGAGCTCATTACCG
>JAFDCW010000647.1 GCA_019312705.1 Deltaproteobacteria bacterium | reverse complement strand
CCGAAAGCCGCGTTAGATGGTCGGGGTGAATAGGAATCCGCTGTTCGTTTTCCTTTTTCGATGTGCCGATAACTCCGAGTTTCAACGCTAACCTCCGCCAGATCGCGGTAGACACCGCGCCGGGAGCCTCGCAGCTTTCAGGCGAAACGCGAAGAGGAGAACGCCGGACTCGGCTGCCAGCTCCTCAGGTGGTTGCGCTGCGCCCTCGGGTGGTTAGAAAGCGTTGGTGGACCACCACCCATTTCGATCCCCGGAGGCCAGGGAGCGCTATCTCTCACTGCACGCGGCTCACGCGACCAAGTGGCCGGTCCCGTCCGACGAAGGGCTGCTCGAGTCGTCGTGGGGGACGACCTTCGTTCGTTCGAGCGGCCCCCTCGACGGGCCGCCGCTCCTGCTGCTGCCCGGAGTCGGGATCTCATCGAATATGTGGATACCAAATGCGGCGGCGCTGAGCGCGGCCTTTCGCATTCACGCGGTGGACAATATCTACGATTTTGGGCGAAGCGTATTCACCCGGCCGGTCACCTGCGCCGACGACTTTGTGGCGTGGCTGGCGGAACTCGTCGACATCATCTCTCCCGATCAGCCAATCCTGCTCTGTGGCATCTCCTACGGCGGCTGGATCGCGAGCCGGTTTTCTCTGGCCCACCCGGAACGCGTCGCCAAGCTGGCGCTGCTGGCACCAGTTGCGACCGTCGGCGGGCTTAGCTTCTCCTTCATCTGGCGAGCCGTGGGCTCCACGCTCCCCTTCCGGGCTTTCACCAAAATGTTCATCGAGTGGATCGCCGAAGACGCCTTGGCTGACGGCGAAGTGAACCGCGCGCTGGTCGACGACATGTTGGAGCATGCCCTCGTCGCTCCCCGGGCGTTCGTTCGACGGCGAATGGTCCCGCCGGACCGGTTGAACGACGAAGAACTCGCCGCCCTCCCGCCCGAAACCCTCTTCCTCGTCGGTGAGCACGAGAAGATCTACGATCCCGCAGAGGTTCTCGCACGCCTCGCCTCGGTCGCTCCCCACGTGCAAACGCAGGTCGTGGAGGGCGCCGGCCACGACCTCACCATCGCCCGCTCGGACGAGGTGAACGCGGCCCTGGTCGCCCACTTCCTCGGCTCGACAGCCTAGTCCCCGGATTGGAACCGGATGAAGCCGCGGTAGCCGCCGATGTAGATGCTGTTGTTGGGCCCGAACGAGTCGTCGCGGGCCCGTCCCTCGAGGGCCACGGCAGCGTGCTCTCGATGAACGAGACGGGCACCGTGGTCGGTGCGCGCTAGCTCGACAGCTATCGTGCACCCTTCCGCTACACGGAGGAGGCCGAGCTCGAGCTCCTCGATATGGGCGACGCAACCGTACCGGCAACCGCTCCTCGATGGCCCCTCTTCTTAGCCCGTGACCACTTCGTCGGCACCGATGTCAGGCGTCGCGTCTCGCAGGTCGCCGTCGATGTCGTCTGCCGGAGTGTCGCCTGTCGAGTGCGCGGCATCACGGGCCGGAGAGGAGCGGTCGAGATGGTAGTCCCGGCCCATGAAGGGGTACGTGTCCAGTTCGACCGTGTTCGTGGTCGTGCCTCCGAGCAGAATGCTCTCGAGCTCGGCGACGTTGTAGTACATGCCGGGCAACGACCCGTTGCTGAGCGCCGCGCAGCCGTAGAGCGCATTGTGTGAGAGGTCGGGGGGGGCCGGGGACTCGGTCGATTGGTGAAGGAAGGTCCTGTGGCCTGTCGACGAGCTGCAGACCGCCAGGTTGTCGTGGATCGCAAACCGCCCGGGGTCGTCCGTACCCGTCGACACGCCAGTGAAAAACCCCGCCTCCCCGTCGTCGCGGTCTTCGACGAGGGTATTGAAGTGGATCAACGCCGTATTGAGGACCGGGCTCCCGTCCGGCGGGCTATCGGCAAGAATGCCGACACCAGAGCCGAGCGCGATCACGTTGTTGACGACCTCGGTCGACGACCCGACCAGCGTCACCCCCGCGTGCAGACCATCGAGGTCCCTCGCTTGGATGACGTTCGCGGCGACGACCGAACCCATTGAGCTGTGCATGTACACACCGCCACAGAGGCCAGCGCCAGCCCCGGCGCATGCCTCGATTTCGTTTCGGCGGATATCGGCGACGCCCTGGTAGACGAGCACGCCGATGTTGTAGGTGTCCGCGCGGGCCCCATCTTCGGCTCCAGCGATGACGTTGTCCTCGATGAGGCAGTTGCTCCTACAAGCGACGCCGATGGCTCGACCGACACCGGGCTCGTCGCGCCCGGTGATTCGGCGATTGCCGCGGATCGTGACGTCGCAGCCGAGGGCGGCGATGGCCGCGGCGATGTTGGTCGGCGATACGCCTCTCGGTCCCCCGCCGATGATCTCTTGATTCCCTTCGATGCGAATCGCTCCGGTGCAGTCCGGCCCGGTGATGATTGCCGCGCTCTGGGCGTCCTCGTCGACGTTCTCCGAGTCGGCGACTCGTATCAACCCATTGTCTTCGATCGTGATGCCGTCCGACATGCCCGTGATTGCGATTGCCACGGCGTATTCGTCCCCTTGGCTGACGACGATGCGGTTCCCATCCGCGATGCGGCTGCCCGCCGCGTCCGTCAGCACGACGCCTGTGTTCATGACTGCCGTGCCCTCGGTCTTGAGGGAGGAACCGGTGATCGTCGTCGGGTGTCCCGTCAACTGGACAGCGACCATCGCCGACGGCGCATCCGAGACGAGCACATCCGTATCGATGATGGCGATGGGTTGGCCCAGGCCGACCTCGGAGCTGAGGACCCCCGCAGCCGTGTTCGCCGCGGAGGCCCGGATCCTGCTGTTGGTGATCGTACCGCCGCCGAAGAACAACACGGCCGCGTTGGAATCGACGTCGTGTGGCGAGGTCACCCGCATGTAGGTGAGGGCGGAGGTCGAGTCGGCCTCCTCGATGAAGACAACCGACGCCCAACTCGGCTCTCGGCCTCGGATCGTCGGCTTGCACTGCGGGTCCCAGGCCCAGGGCTGCTGGCCCGCCAGGAAGCCGCCCTGCAAGGTCACGCCTCGGCCGATGTCCACCGCGTCCTCGTAGGTTGTCCCCTCGCAGGCCTCGGGGACCCCTCGGCTCGCTACGCAGACCACACCGCCGCCCTCGGCGTCAGCCCGCTGAGCCGTCCCGGCGAGATCTGGGTTTGCATCGTCCATCGTCTCGCCAGTGCCTGCACCGTCGATGAAGACGAAATAGTCGCAGCTCAGCGGAGGGGTATTGTCAATCGCGGGGCCTGACGCATCCGGCCGGGGGTCGACGTCGAGAAGCAGTCCGCAGCCGCCGAGGAGAGGTACGGCGAGCAGGCCACAGGGCAAGACGAGGGCGAGGAGCGTAGACGCACGCGGCGGAGGCATCGTGAGCCTGAGCATAGCGGCTCGGGGTGTGGGTGTCCTCTCAGGGATTCCGCGAGGACAAAGCGGGCGCCGGTTCCCGAGGCCGACTCAGGCCCGACGCCGGCCTCGGAGCAGGACGGCGAGCAGGAACGCGAGGCCGAGGCCGAGGGGCCCATCGGACGTCGAGGGTGTGGTGCGGCAGCCGC
>JAFDCW010000646.1 GCA_019312705.1 Deltaproteobacteria bacterium | reverse complement strand
CGATTCGCCTCGGCGGCGTTCTCCGGGTGCATCGGGTCGAGGATGTGCCACTCGGCGACGGGCGCCGAGTCGGTCTCCTGGTAGAGCAGCCGCCGGCTGTCCGGTGACCACCAGTAGCCGCGGTACCGGCCCATCTCTTCCTGGGCGACGAACTCGGGCAGTCCGTTGGTGATGGTCTCGCTCGCCGTGCGGGTCAGGCGCCGCTCGGCCCCCCCCTCGACTCCGATGGCGTAGAGGTCTCCCCCGCGAACGTAGGCGACCCTGCTTCCATCCGGTGAAAAGTGGGGGTCGTTTGCGTGCCCCTCGCCGGTTTCGAGCTCTTTGACCTCTCCGGATTCCCGGGTGAAGACGAAGAGGCGCCCCGACATCGGCACCAGCATGCGGGCGCCGTCTTTCGAGAGCTCGTACCGCGCGATGCCCCGGGCCGACATACGCAGGCGCTCCCGGCGTGCGCGCTCCTCGGGGCTGAGCTCCTCGTCGGCGCCGCCGAGCAGGCGCTCGCTGGTCAAGAGCTCCCGCGCTTCACCGCTCGCCACGTCGAAGCTCCATAGGCTCTGGACGAAGTCCCGAGCTCCCGAGCGCAGGAAGAGCACCTCGTCACCCCCGGGAGCGATTCGCATGCTCCGCGGCCGCCCGAGGCGGAAGCGATTGGTCACCGCGTACTGTTCGATGAACTCGCCCTCGGCGATGACCTCCGGCACGGGGGCGGGGGCTCGAGCGGCTTCGGGGTCGGGCAGCCCCTGGGGGTCGGCCATCGGCGTGCCTCCGCAGCCGGCGAGCAATAGCGCGAGGGCGATGGCACGAAGGCGAGGAAGGCCACGAAGGCGAGGAAGGCGAGGGAGAGTCGAAGCGGGCATGGGGGCGGAGAGTAGACCACTCACGGTCCTTCCCGAAATGCCCTCGCGGGCTGCTAGGGTGCGCCGGTGTTCCGCGACCGCATCGTCCCTCGCCTCGAGGCCGTGGCCCTCGCAGGCCTCGGCGTCCTCGCGGCGTACGTCGTGGGGCGCTACTTCTGGGTCGCCTGGGAGACCCTCGCCTATCCCTATCATCTCGAGTGGATGGAGGGCGGCGTCCTCGAGACCGCGGTGCGCCTGCGCGAAGGGCTGTCCATCTACCCCGAGCCCTCGATCGACTACGTCGGCTATCTCTACACGCCCCTCTACTTCGCGGCCACGGCCGTCTCGACGGTGTTCTTCGGCGAGACCCTCTTCGCCGCTCGAATCGTCAGCTTCGTGGCGGTCCTCGCGACGGCCGCGCTCCTCTACCGCTTTGCTCGACGAGAAGGGGTTCCGGTTCGGTGGGCGGTCTTCGCTGCGGTGCTGCTCTTCGCGTCCTACGACTTCTCCGGGCGCTGGCTGCACCTCGCCCGGGTCGACAGCCTCTTCGTGCTCCTGCTCTTCGCCTCGCTCTATGCCCTTCGCTTCTGGGAGAGCCAGCGCGGGGCGGTCGCCTGCGCGGCGATCATGTGGCTCGCCTTCCTCACCAAGCAGTCGGCGGTCATCGCGCTCTTCCCGGTGGGCCTTGCGGTGCTCGTCGCCGACCGCCGCCGAGGCCTGATCATCGGCGGAGTCTTCGCGGCCCTCGTCGCGGTCTCGGTTCTGATCCTCTGGCAGATGACCGACGGCTGGTTCTGGTACTACGCGGTCGAGGTCCCGGGGGGCCACGCCTTGATGCCTGACTACTGGGTTGGGTTCTGGCAGTGGGACGTTTGGCGCGTGGCGGCGGTGGTCGGTGTCATCCTCCCGGGCCTCGGCTTGCTCATCGGCGAGGGGGGCTTTCGCGCGCTCTTCTACCCCGCCATGTTCATCGGAGCCCTCGCCGTCAGCTATTCGTCACGGCTGCACAGCGGCGGCGCCGAGAACGTGGTCATGCCGACCTTCACCGCGGCCGCTCTGCTCGCACCCATCGCCCTGCACCTCCTCGAGGACAAGATCGGCGCCGGTGAGCGCGAGCGCCTCGGCACGTCGCCTGTGGCCATCTCCCTGATGGTCCTCGTTGCTTTCCAACTCGTGGCGTCGCTCTACAGCCTGCGCGAGGTGATCCCGGGGCCCGAAGAGCATGCGCGCGGGGGTCGGCTGATGGACTACCTCGAGGCGGTCGACGGCGAGGTGCTGCTCCCGGACCATCGTTTCCTGCAGCGGGCGGCGGGCAAGAAGTCCTACGGCCTCGGCATGGCGGCCCGGGACGTGCTCCGGGTCCCGCCGGGCCCGGACCGGGGGCGTGACGCCCTCGAGGCGTCGATCGGCGAAGCCTTCGCGTCGCGGCGCTTCCAGCAGGTCATCCTCTCGGATGGCGGTTTCCTCGGCGAGTTCCTTCGCCCCTACTACTGCTACCGCAGGCCGTTCCCATACGGCCCGACGCCGGTGACCGGCTGGCGCCTCGAGCCCCAGTGGTTGTGGGTACCCCGGACCCCCGAGACCGTCATGGGGCGCGGCGACCAGGCCCACGAGTGCCTCGAAGCCTATCAGCGTGGTCCGTGAGAACGGTGAGTGCGGCTCACCGTCGATGACCTTCAGTCACCGACCTTCGTCGTCTCGAGCTCGCCCTTCGCGAGGAGGCGTCGGAGCTCGCGCTTGAGGACCTTGCCGCTCGGCCCGGTGGGTAGCGCGGCGACGAAGGCGACCTCCCGGGGCAGTGAGGTCTCGGGAAGTCGTCCAACGGCGACCTGCACGATCTCTTTCGGACTCGGGTCTTCTCCCGCGCGAAGGACTACCACCGCGACGACTTCTTCGCCGTAGTAGTCGTCGGGGCGCCCCACGACGGCGACCTCGGCGACCGCCCCATGTCCCGCGATGGCCGCCTCGACTTCAGACGGGTATACGTTGTTGCCGCCGCGAATCACGACGTCCTTCAGGCGGTCGACGATGGTCAGGACCCCGTCAACCCCGAGCAGTCCCACGTCGCCGGTCGTCAACCATCCCGCGGGGGTCGCGGCGAGGGTCGCCGCGTCGTCGTCGAGGTACCGGGCCATCACGTTTTGGCCGCGGACCCGGACCTCTCCGGCCTCGTCCGCCGGCATGTCGTTGCCTTGCCCGTCGACTACCCGGACCTCGACGCCCCAGACGGGGCGACCGACCGACCCGGGGCTCTTGTCCGCCGGCGGTGCATCGATAGTGGAGAAGGTCGCCTCGGTGAGGCCGTAGCCTTGGCGCACCTCGCAGCCGAGGCGGGCCTCGGCCCGGGCGCAGAGGTCGTCCGAGAGCGGAGCGCCGGCGCTGAGGCACCACGCGAGATGGCGCGGCTGGTCTCGGGCTGGTTCACGTTCGAAGGCGGCGAGCATCGTCGGGACGACGGGCAGCCAGGTGACCTCTTCTTGGTCGATGGCGTCGAGGACCGCTCCGGCCTCGAAGTGCGGTATGAGCACGGCCTGGGCGCCGGCGTAGAAGGGCGCGAGGATGGCCATGCGCAGGCCGAAGCTGTGGGTCAGGGGCAGCACGCCGAGGACCCGGTCTTCATCGGTGAGGCGAAGGGTGTGGTGTACGAGGGCCGCCGTGTGCAGAGCGAGGGAGGCGTGGGTGATGACCGCGCCCTTGGCCCCCTCGACGGTC
>JAFDCW010000066.1 GCA_019312705.1 Deltaproteobacteria bacterium | reverse complement strand
CGCGGCCTCGGCTGCCGGCGTGGCTTCGGGAGCTGGCGCGGCTTCGGGCGCTGGTGCGGCTTCGGGAGCCGGCGCGGCTTCGGGCGCCGGCGCGGCTTCGGGCGCGGCTTCGGGTGCTGGCGCGGGCTCGGGCGCGGGTTCTGCAACCTCTCGCACCGGCGGCGGATCCATCACCGGCGCGGACGCATCCCAACGACCCTTCACCGTCGAGAAAGTCGTGATCGCGGCCTCCGTGAGATCGAGCGCGCCGACCTCGACGAGCTTGTTGCGAATCTCCTTCGGGTCCTTCGACCACCCCTCGGGCAGGGTGAAGCGTTCGACGGCTGGCGCGCTGTTGGTCAGGCCCTGCTCCTCGAGGGCCCAGAGGGCCTCGGCGGCGAGGAACTGGCCGGCGATGGTCCGCTGATCCTTGACGAGGTGACTCGCGAGGGGGAACACGTCGTACAGGGCGCAGGTCCCGGGAGGCATCCCGAGGTTCTTGCGCAGATACGAAAACGCCATCGGTGAGATGTTGAGCTCGGCGACGTCGAGACCAGCGATCTCTTGGCCTTCGGCGGCTTTCATCGCGCGGTCGACCGCATCGCCATGGCTGCGCGTAATCGCTGCAGCGCGGGCCGACGGGTCGAGAAGCACAGTCACGACGAGGAACGGGCGGGGGTCCTTCTCGGTCATTGGACGGCGAGGGTGCGCCAAAAGCGACCTCCGCGCCAACCTCTTCTTGAGCTGGGGCCACCTTCGTATATTGGTGGAGTCTATGGACGTCCTCTTCATGCACAGCTCGGTATACGAGATCCCCACCTCCCGCCGCGTTGGCGCCGTCGTCTACGACGGATCCGCCGATATGCGGCTCTTTCGAGGTCCAGGACCGGATCGCGACCTGGACCGGGCCTGGGGTGGGAGGCTCCAGCGGGCTCTCGACACGGAACGCAAGCAGCAGGGGGATGGTCCGCTTCCTTTGGAGACCGTGGTCCGGGTGCACCCCGGGCGCCTGCACTGCAACTTCCTGCTGTGGGCGGTTACCTCGCCCGCTGGCGCTGGCGGAGAGCTGCGCGCGGCGCCGTCCCCCGAGGCGGTCCAAGGAGCCGTGACCGCGGCCCTCGAGTTCGCCGCCGGCCGGTCCATCGAGCGTATCGCCTTCTCGGCCCTCGGCGACGGCGCCGGGGCCCCCGAGGCCGATGAGCGCCTCGCGACGATTGTGCGCGCGGCCCATGATTACGTCGCTCAGCGAACGGATCAGGGGCTCTCTACCGGCGTGGAGGAAGTGATCCTCTGCGAGTCGAACGCCGGCGTGATTCGGGCGGCGGAACGGCGCGTTCCGGACCTCGTGGACCGCGTTGCCCCCGTAAGCACCAGCGCCTTCGGGTCAGGCTCCGGTCGCAAGAGCCCCTTCGCGTCGGGCGGCACCAAGACCCGGTCGCCTCGACGGACGACGACCGCAAAGCCTCGGGGTGGCGCGGCACCGTCCCGGGCCCGCGCAAAGAAGCCGGCCGTACCGGCGCCGACGCTCACTCCGGATGAGATCGCCCGAGGCCGGGCCGGGGGCGCTCCCTACGAGACGCGGCGGACCTACGTCCAGGGAGACGTGATCGTGCACTCGAAGTTTGGTGTCGGCCGAGTCGTCGCCATCCTCGAGAAGCGGTCGATGCAGGTGGTCTTCGAGGACCAGACCGTGCGCAAGATGGTGCACGCGCGCGGATGAGCCTTGGGCCGCGGCCTATTCGAGGTCTATGGGCAGCGTGGGAGGTGGTGGGCGTAGCGGTCGGTGCCGCTCCGTGTGCAGCGCCACGGCGCCCTGGGTGACCGTGGGAGTGCGCATTGGTTTTCCTCGGAGTGAGTCCGTCGCAATCCCCATGCCAGTTGGCCATTCCAGTGGCCTGCCGGACGATCGCCCCGATTCCCCTGCGCGGGTGGAGTTCGGAAGAGATTCGGCACGCCCTACCGCGCTTCGACCGGCGGGCTCCGTAGCCATTGCTTTGGGCCCGGGTGACGGTCCTGGTAGTCATCTGGCGAGTGGTGCGAGTTCCCGGGGTCCCGCCCCCCCGCGTGCAGCCCGTCGTCCGGGCCCGACGGACGTATCGCGCCTTGACGTCCAACGCCTGGGACGATAACTCCCCGCCGCCGTGCGTGTTCCCGTCAATGCCAACCATCCGGAGCCCCGGAAGATCCGCCGTGCGGCGGATGCCGTGCGGGCCGGAGAGGTCATCGCCTACCCGACCGATACGGTCTATGGCCTCGGCTGCGACATCCATCAGAAGAAGGCGATCGATCGCATCTACCAGATGAAGGGCATGCCGAAGGACAAGCCCGTCGCCTTCCTTTGCCCAGACCTGTCGGATATCGCTCGGTACGCGGTCGTCGACAATCGAACCTATCGCATCTTGAAGCGCGGCACCCCCGGCCCCTTCACGTTCATCCTCAACGCCACCCGTGAGGTGCCGAAGATTCTGACGATGAAGCGCAAGCAGGTGGGCATCCGTGTGCCCGCCCACCCGGTGGCCCGGGCCCTCCTCGAAGAGCTCGGCCATCCGCTGCTGTCGACCTCTGCGACCTGGGAGGAAGAGACGTTCATGGACCCGGCGGACATCGCTGCGCGCTTTCGCAACGTCGGCATGATCCTCGACGCTGGCTGGGGCGACCTGACCCTCTCGACTGTCGTCGACCTCACCGAGGATGAACCCGTGATCGTCCGCGAAGGGGCGGGCGACGCCGCGACGCTCTTCTGATCTCAGATCGAGCTGAGGACCATGAACGCCGCAACGGCGGCGGCGACGAGCAGCACCAAGAGGCCGCCGCCGATGAGCACGAGGCGAGCCACGGGGGCAGGCCGGCCGGCTGTCGGGGGCAGGCTCGGCAGCCGCATCGGCTCGGTGAGGCGATTGACCTCGAGGGGTGCGGCGTTGCCCGCGGCGCTCGGTCCCTGCAGCTGCTGACGGACCGTCGCCACGGGGTGGGGAATCGCCTCGAGGGCCGCCAGCATCGCGCCAGCATCGGCGAAGCGCTCTTCTACGTCTTTGGCCATCGCCCGGTCGATGAGGGCTTGGAGCTCGGGTCGCGGATCGAGCTCGGGGCGCCGTTCGGCCACCTTCGGCGTTGGCGTCGTCAGATGGGCGCGCATCATGTCGCCCCGGCTTTCTTCCATGAAGGGCCACTCGCCGGTCAGCATCTCGAAGAGCACGGCGCCCATCGCGTAGACGTCGGAGCGCGCGTCGGCGGTCTCGCCGGTGCATTGCTCCGGAGACATATAGGCGGGCGTTCCCATCACTTCACCGAAGGCCGTCAGGGCGCGTCCCTCGCCCCAGCGCTCGTCGTCGACGAACTTCACCAGGCCGAAGTCGAGCAGCTTGGCGACCCGAGTGCCGTCCGGTCGGGTCACGACGACGACGTTTTCGGTCTTGAGGTCGCGGTGCAGGACCCCCTGGGCGTGGGCAGCGGCGAGGCCGCTGAGGACCTGCCGGACGAGGTCGACGCCTTCGGCCGGCGGGAGGGGGGCGTCTTCGACGAGGAGGTCGAGGGTTTTGCCCTCGAGGAGCTCCATCACCAGAAAGGGCAGGCCTTCGTGCACTCCGTAGTCATGCACGTGGAGGATGTTTTCGTCGTCCAGGGCAAAGAGCGCCCGCGCTTCTCGTTCGAAGCGCTCACGTTGCGATTGGTCGTGGATCAGCTCGTCGTGGAGGATCTTCACCGCCACGTCGGCTCCCCCTTCGACCTGCTGGGCCCGATAGACGGTGCTCATGCCGCCTTGGCCGAGTTCGCTCACGACGCGATATCGCCCCTCGAGAACCTTATCGAGGAACTGATCGGTCCGTTCCACCCGCGGGACCTCAGCCATGGCGAGAGCCTAGCAGAGCGTGGCGAAGAGCGACGGGAATCAGCCGAAGAGGGCTCTAACGTGGTCGAGGATTTGATCCGCCAGCTCGGTTTTCGGGGCTCGGGGCAAGGCCGTATCACCATCGGCAGCGACGAGGATTACCTCGTTGTCGTTGCCGCCGAAGCCCACTCTCGCGTGATTGGCGACCACCAGGTCAATACGCTTCGCCTCGAGCTTGCCCCGGGCCCGGGCCGCCAGGTCGTCCGTTTCGACGGCAAAGCCCACCAGGAGCGGCCTGTCACCCGTCCGGCGCTCCCCGAGGGCGCGGAGCACGTCGGGATTCCGCACCAGGGTCAGCTCGAGATCTCCGTCGCCCTTCTTGATCTTCTCGTCGGTCACCGTCGCCGGGCGATAATCGGCGACCGCCGCCGCCATGATGATCGCGTCGAATGAGTCCATGCGCGGCACGACGGCCGCTTCGAGATCCCGAGCGCTGCGGATACCGATCACCTCGACCCCGGAGGGCGGTGGGATGCGCACCGGCCCCGAGACGAGGACAACTTCGGCGCCCCGGGCCGCGGCGCGGGCCGCGAGGGCGTAGCCCATCTTTCCGGTGGACCGGTTGCCGAGGAACCGTACGGGGTCGAGGTCTTCGTGGGTCGGCCCGGCGGTGACCATGATCCGCGAGCCGGCGAGGTCACCCGGGTCTCCGAGGGCGCGGCCGACGGCCTCGGCGATGGCTGCCGGGTCGGCCATGCGCCCGGCCCCGACCTCGCCGCTCGCTAGGGGCCCGGTCACGGGGCCGACCATTACGGCCCCATCGGCTTCGAGCTGGGCCACATTGCGTCGCGTCGCCGGGCGTTCCCACATGCGCGTATGCATCGCCGGCGCGTATAGGATGACCCCTTTGGCGCAGGCGATGGTCGTGAGCACAGCGTCGTCGGCCATTCCCTGGGCTGCCCGGGCGAGGAGATTCGCCGTCGCCGGGGCGACGACCACGGCGTCGGCCCAGGCGCCGAGCTCGACGTGAATCTCTCCGGCGTAGCTCGGGTCCCAGAGGTTCACCACCGCCGGGTGTCCGGTTACCCCGGTGAACGTGACGGGGCCCACGAAGCGCGTCGCGGCATCGGTCATCACGACCCGGACCTCGGCCCCAGCTGTCATCAAAGCGCGGACTAGGAGCACGGCCTTGTACGCGGCGATGCCGCCGCCGACACCGACCACTACGCGCTTCTGTTTGAGGGGCATGGGGCGAGAGGATAGGACTTCCGGGAGCATGTGTCGCCGGTGCCGTTCCGCTGCCCGCCCACGGGAGCGGGAGCGGGAGCGGGAACGGGAACGGGAGCGGGAGCGGGAACGGGAACGGGAACGGGAACGGGAACAGGAGCGGGAACGGGAACGGGAAAGGCAGCGGCGGGACCGGGAACGCTACGCCGTTTCGCTCACTCGCTAGCCGGATACCCCGCGCGCACTGTCCAACCGTACGTCCCCGTCCTACCGGCCCGTCGGACTTGGATCGGCTCCTCGAGGCCGGCCCCGATAGTCAGCGACAGGTACTCGTCCGCCGTGTACTCGAGGTGTCCGTCCCCCTCGGGCGCAGTGTAGTCGGCCGGTGCCCGGGCGCCGGTGCCGACACGCCAGATCTGCGTGGTCGGCGGGTAGGCGTCCTCGAGCCGTTCGCGGACAGCCTGGCGAGCATTGACGTCCCGAATGATTCGCCACCGGGTCAGCTCGAAGCCGGGCACGCCCCGCTGCGAGAGCACGCGCACGCCCCGGGGCAGCTCCGAGTCCTCGACGTCGCGCTCCGGGAAGGGCGTTGTCTCGTCGACGCGTCGCACGAAGGTGACCTGGAGGTCGTGGTGGTGGCCCCAGAGGGTCGCCCGGGCGATGCCTCCTTCGATGGTGAGCCCGACGACGATGGGGAAGTCGCGGTCGTTCACGAACTCAAAGTTCATGTTGGGATAGCTGACCATCGCGTCGAGGCCGAGCTTGATGTAGCCGCTGGGGCGGCTGTGGGGCTGGCGGTCGGCGACGGGCAGGCCCGCGAAGAACACCGCAGCGTGCAGGGTACCGGAGACCTGGCATGTGCCGCCGCCGACACCGTCGACCACTTGGCCCGCGGCGATGACCGGTGCGACGCGGAAGCCGTTGGCCTCGCTGCGCTCGCCGACGAGGGCGTTGAAGTCGAAGCGCTCGCCCGGGAGGACCACCAGGCCGTTGATTTTGTCGGCTGCCACCTTCAAGTTGAAAGACCGGTTCTCCGAACGGAAGCTCGCGTCGTAGTGAGTGTCGAAGGTGCCGAGGACTGCGTTCATCGACACGCCCTCGAGCTCGTCGGCGGTGCGACCGGCGTGCATCACCTCCGCGACGAGGTCTACCTCGGTCGCGCCCTCGTCGATGGCGGCCTCGATGGCCTCCATCGACCCCCAGACGTCGACGGTGAGCCCATCCTGATGAGGCCGGGGCGCCTGGGTCACGGTGTGCATACGGGCGTCTACGGGGCGTCGGTCCAGCTCGTCTTTGAGCGCCGCGAGCTCGGCCCCCGCAACGGCGTTGTCGAAAGTGAGGGGGAGGGGGAGGACCAGGGTCGCCCCCGCCGCGCGTTGGGCGTGGACCCGGCGCATGAGGGAGCTCGGGTCCTTGGCCGCCATCAGGAGCCGGGTCAGCTCGCCGGTGTCCATACGTGCGCCCCAGGAGCGCCGGCTCCGCGTGATGCGGTGTCCCTCCACGGTCACCAGAGTCAGCCTCTGGCGAAGGTGCCCCCGGGCGATTTCGTCGGCCTGGGCGGCGAGGCTCCGCGTCGTATCGATCTCGACGTCGCCGACGGCGATATCGACGGGCAGCGTCTTATCGCCGTGGGCCTGTGCCCGGACGGACCCCTCCGGCAAGAGCGCCCAGCTCCCGGCGCCAGCGGCGGCCAAGAGCAAGAGCACGGAGACGAAGGTGGCCCCGAGGCCTCTGGGTGCGCGTAGACCCATCCAGGGCGACGATGATCACCCCAGGCAGAATCTCGCAACTTTTCGACTGATTCGGGGCCCACCCCCTAGCCCATGTGGATGCCGGGGGCCTCGAAGTGGTCGCACATCTCTTTCACCTCGCCGGCGATGCGGGTCGCGAGGGCGGCGTCGTCGGGGGCGTCGACGATGTCGGCGGTCCAGTTGCCGATGCGCTGGCACTCGGTCGGGCCCATGCGTCGGGCGGTGATGGCGGGGGTGCCGATGCGCAGGCCGGACGGGTCGAAGGGCTTTCGCGTATCGAACGGTACCGAGTTGTAATTAGTGACGATTCCGGCTCGGTCGAGTGCTTGGGCTGCGACCTTTCCGGGGACGCCCTTCGGGGTGAGATCGCAGAGGATGAGGTGCGTATCGGTGCCGCCGGTGACCACGTCGATGCCCCGGCCGACGAGGGTCTCGGCCATGGCCCGGGCGTTGGTCACGACGTCCGCCGCGTACTGCTTGAACGCGTCGGTCCCGGCGAGCTTCGCCGCGATGGCGATGCCGGCGGTGGTGCCGTTGTGGGGGCCGCCTTGGAGGCCCGGGAAGACAGATCGGTCGATGGCCTTCTTGTGCTTTTCGTCGCAGAGGATCATGCCGCCCCGGGGGCCCCGGAAGGTCTTGTGCGTCGTCGAGGTGATGACCTCGGCGAGACCGACCGGCGAGGGGTGGGCATCGCCGGCGATGAGGCCCGAGATGTGGGCGATGTCGGCGACGAGGACCGCTCCGACCTCTCGGGCGATCTCGGCGAACTTCGCGTAGTCGATGACTCGGGAGTAGGCCGTCGTGCCGCACCAAAGCAGCTTGGGCTTGTGCTCCCGGGCGAGGGAGGCGACCTGGTCCATGTCGATGAGGTGGCTGTCCTGGTGCACGCCATATTGAACGGCGTTGTAGTACTTGCCCGTAATCGAGACTTTCCAGCCGTGGGTGAGGTGGCCGCCCCCGGGCAAGCCGAGGCCCATCACCGTGTCGCCGGGTTTGCAGAAGGCGAAGTAGACCGCGAGGTTTGCCGGGGAGCCGGAGTAGGGCTGCACGTTGGCGTGGTCGACCCCGAAGAGAGACTTGAGGCGGTCCTGGGCCAGGGTCTCGATGGCGTCGACGTTCTCTTGGCCTTCGTAGTAGCGCTTGTGGGCGTAGCCCTCGGAGTACTTGTTGTTGAGTACGCTCCCGGCGGCCTCCATGACGGCGGGCCAGGCGTAGTTCTCACTCGGGATGAGGCGCACCTTGTCGTGTTGGCGCTTCTCCTCTTCCTGGATGAGGATCGCGATTTCCGGGTCGGCGGCCTTGAGCTTCTCGTCAGACAAAGGGGGCCTCTGAGGGTTCGAGTCGGACGTCGCCATAGCACGAGAGGCGGGGTGCCTTGTACCCTCCGCCCCGATGAACGCTGTCCCGGTCCGCCCCGATTACGACGATTTCACCCGCCTCAGCGCCGACGCCACCGTCGTCCCGGTGACCCGGGAACTGCTCGCCGATGACCTGACCCCGCTCACGGCCCTGGCCGCGGTGGGTGATGGGCCCGGCAGCTACCTGCTGGAGAGCGTGTCCGGCGGCGAGACTTGGGCTCGGTACAGCTTCGTCGGCACCGACCCCGAGCTCCTCGTCCGCGGTGCCGGCGACCGCTACGAGCGCGTCGTCGGAGATCGCGTCGAGGTCGAGACCGGGGTCGACCCCTTCGAGTGCCTGCGAGGGGATCTCGCCCGATACCAGCCTCCGGTCATCGACTGGCTGCCGCGCTTCTGGGGCGGGGCGGTCGGCTACGTCTCCTATGACGCCGTCCGCCGCTTCGAGCCGACCGTCGCGGACCCCTTGCCCATCGTGCCCGGGCAGTACGAGCTCTCCTTCGCCATCGGGGGGACCCTCATCGTCTTCGACAACCAGCGCCAGACTGTGCGCGTCGTCGCCCTCTGCAGGGTCGGGGAGGGCATCGATGGCCGCGCAGCCTATGACGCGGCAATCGCGCGCCTCGATGCGGCGGAGGCCAAGCTCGCGGTGGCCCCGCGCCTCTCCCGTCTCGCCCCGCCGGACAAGGACGCCGAGACCCCCCTGCCGGCATCGAGCTTCGACGAAGCGTCCTTCTGCGCGGCGGTCGAGGACGCCCAAGAGCACATTCGTGCCGGGGACATCTTCCAGCTCGTCCTGAGCCAGCGCTTCCGGGTGCCCCAGGAGGGGACCGACCCCCTCGACGTGTACCGCGCCATGCGCGTGCTCAACCCGTCGCCCTATATGTATTTCCTGCGCTTCCCCGAGGTGACCATCGCCGGGGCGAGCCCCGAGACCTTGGTGCGCCTCGAAGACGGCGTGGTCCAGGTGCGCCCCATCGCCGGCACCCGGCACCGGGGCGCCACGGCCCCGGAAGACGACGCCATCGCCGAGGAGCTGCTCCGAGACCCGAAGGAGCGGGCCGAGCACGTCATGCTCGTCGACCTCGGGCGCAATGACGTCGGGCGCATCAGCGAGGGCGGCTCAGTGGAGATCACCGAGCAGATGAACGTCGAGCGCTACAGCCACGTGATGCACATCGTCTCGAACGTGAGCGGCAAGATAGCGGCCGGCCGCGACGCCCTCGATGTCCTCCGCGCCACCTTCCCGGCGGGCACCCTCAGCGGCGCCCCGAAGGTCCGCGCCATGCAGCTCATCGACGAGCTCGAACCGGGCCCCCGGGGCATCTACGGCGGGGCCGTGGGCTACATCGGCTTCGATGGAAACCTCGACCTGGCCATCGCCATTCGCACGGTGCTCGCCAAGGGCGGAGACCTCATCCTTCAAGCTGGGGCGGGCATCGTCGAGGCGAGCGACCCGAAGGCCGAGTACGTCGAAACCATCAACAAAGCCCGGGCCGGGCTGTTGGCTATCGCTGCGGCGCGGAAGGTCAACTCCGCCGACTGAGCTCAGGCGACGGCGGCGGCCTCGGGGCTGTCGAGTTCGAAGACGAAGGGCAGGGGGGCTTTGGCTTCTTCGAGGTCGATGAGCAGGAGGAGCAGGTCCGTCGACGTCACCAGACCGATGAGCCGGTCGGCCTTGTCGACGACGGGCACCGCGTCGAACTTCAGCTCGGTCATGGCCCGGGCGACGTCCGCGACGCTCGTCTCGGGGCTGCAGACATACGGGGCCCGGGTCATGGCTGCGCCGACCAGGGTGTTCGGGACGTCGAAAGTGCCGTCGGGCTGGACTACCGATCGGGCGAGCACGTCTCGGTCCGAGAGGATGCCGAGGAGCTGCCCCCGGTCGACCACCGGGAGATGGCGGAAGCGCGCCTTCCTCATTATTGTCCAGCCGGCGGCGAGGCGTAGCTCCGGGGATACGACCAGCACGCGGCGGGTCATGGGCATGGCGGCACGGGTCATACCTTTGAAGTAGCCCCCGGTCGCGACCTGCCCAGGCCCCTCCCCAGGCGGGGAGCGTCGATTCACCAAACTCGTTTGACACGGCCCGACCCCTGCGTTACACACCCGTCCTCTTGAGCTTATTGGGCCGCAAGGCCCCGGCTTTTCTTGAAAATTTGGAGCGGTAGTTAAGTTGGTTATAACGCCGGCCTGTCACGCCGGAGGCCGCGGGTTCGAGTCCCGTCCGCTCCGCCAAAAAGCCCCCTGATTCAGGGGGCTTTTTGCTTCCGTCTGTACCGCGGCGCGCCTCCTGAACCGCTCGCGCCCCTCATGCTAGGGACTTGGTCCCGATGTACTTCATCCAGCGCCATCTCCTCCCGATTCTCTTTGTCCTTTGCGTCGTGACGCCGACGTTCGCATGCGGGGACGACGGGGCGCCGTCCCTCGATGCGGGCCCTGACGCCGACGTAGGTCCGGCCGACTCGGGAGCGCCGAGGGACAGCGGTGACCCGACGTGCATGGTGGCCGT
>JAFDCW010000645.1 GCA_019312705.1 Deltaproteobacteria bacterium | reverse complement strand
CCACCGTTCTGATCGCCACCAGCTCGGGCTGCGGTTACGACCTCGGCGCCCCGGGGCCAAGCTGCCGATGGCCGGCCATGTGCAGCACACCCCAAGTGATGAGGGCGAAGGCGAAGCCGGGGAGCCAGCACGCGGCCCCCTCGCTCCGGTCGTCCTGGTCACCGGCAAGGGAGGGGTCGGCAAGACCACCGTCGCCGCCGGTATGGCCCACGCAGCCACCGTAGACGGCGGCAAGGCGGTCTTCGTCGAGTTCGTCGATGGCGAGTCGGGAAAACGCGTCCTCGGTCGAAAGTCGCCGGTCGAGCACATCGTGGTGAAACCCGCCAAGGCCGTCGAAGACATGGCGGCCCAGGTCTTCGGCTCGGCGCTGCTCTCGAAGGTGGTCATCGGCAACTTCGCGATGAAGCGAATGGTCCAGGCGGCACCCGCCCTCCGGGAGCTCGGGCAGCTCGAGGCGGTCCGGCGCATCACGGAGGCTCGCCCAGGGGCTCGGGTCGTCGTCGACATGCCCGCGACGGGGCACGGCGTAGCCTGGCTCAAGGCGCCGAAGCAGATGCGCGACCTCCTGCACGGGGGCCCTCTGCACGACCTCGCGGCACGCCTCGCGACCGACCTCGTCGCCCCGGGCCGGTCGTCCATCGTCATCGTCAGCCTGCCCGAGCGCTTGGTCCTCGAAGAGACCCTCGAGCTCGCCGAGACCATGCGCCGCCAGCTCGGGTTGCCCGCCGACCGCCTCATCATCAATCGGGTTCCGCCGGCCATCCCCCACCACGCCCTCGGCGAGGCCCGGCGCCTCGCCACCGGGGACGGCCCCCTCAAGGGCCCCGCCGCCGCCCTAGTCGAGGTCCTCGCCGCACGCGACCAGGCACGCAGCGAAGCTGTCGGGGCGCTCACCGCCGCCACGTCCGATGCCGCGGTGCACCCAATATCGCTGCCTCTGGCGCCGGTCGACCCCCGCGCCGACGAGGTCGCAGGCTGGCTCATCGCAGCGGGGGCCGCATGACAGTCCAGGTCCCCCAAGTCCTGGTTTGCGCCGGAGGTGGCGGCGTCGGCAAGACCACGACGGCGGCAGCCCTCGCGGTCGCCCTCGCGCGTACCGGCAAGCGCGTGCTCATCGTGACCGTAGACCCGGCCCGGCGCTTGGCCGACGCGATGGGCATCGAGATCGACGCCGACGTGCACTCGGTTCACCTGGATGATGCCGCCGCGGGCAAGCTCTTTGCGCTCATGCCCGAGCCCAAACAGAGCATGCGCACCTTCGCCGAGATCCTCTTTGGCGAGCGCCCCGAAGATTTGGCGCGCATGCTCGACAACCGCATCTATACGACCCTCGGGGACGGGCTTTCGGGCATCCACGACCTGGTGTCCCTGATGTTGGTCGCCCGGGCGGTCGAAGACACGGAGTACGACTACCTCGTCATCGACACCGCCCCCTCCCGCTACGCCCTCGACTTCGTCGCTTATCCGGGTCGCCTCGCTTCGCTCTTCGAGGGACGGGCCGTGACGTTCTTCGCCAACCTCGCAAAGAAAGCGGCCGACGATGGAGGAGGGCCGCCGAAGGACGAGAAGGGCCTGCTCGCGTGGGGGAAGAAGCGCGCCGGAGCCGCCATCGGTCGCGTCCTCGACCCCCGATTCCTGACAGACCTCGCGGCCCTCTTCGGCCTCCTCGCCCTCGTCCGGGAGCGCTTCGTTCAACTCGCGAGAAACAGCGAAAAGCTGCTCCTCGGAAACGACACGCGTTACCTCTTGGTGACCGCGCCCACCGGCTCTGCGACCGCCGACGTCGACTACATCATCAAGAAACTCGATCGCCTCGGGCAGCGCCCTCACGCGGCGCTGCTCAATCGGTCCGACCCGGAGCCACCCAACTGGCTCCTGCAACTGTCCACGGCGACCACCGGTGTGACGCTGCCGATTCAGGAAGCGGTCGCCGTCCTGGCCGCGGAGGCCGAGGCGCGCAGCGTCGCCGGCAACCAGATGGAACGGGGAATCGCAATGCTGCGTCTACCGAATATCGAAGCCCGGGACCCGAGCCACGTAGTCCGGGCCCTCGCGGATCACCTGACCACGGCCCTCACGCGCCTCGCGTGACCGTCCGTACCCTGCACGGGGCAGGCCTCTCCTGCTATCCTCGGGGTGGAGGCTCTTAGTCATGATGCGCCCTTATCTTCGCCCCTCTTTTCGCCCTTCCCTTCTTCTGCTCGCTTTGCTCGTCACCGTTGGCGCGTGCGAGTGCGACGACAACCCGCCGATCTCTTTCGGCAGTGCGGGGGTCGGCGAGTCGTGTCTGCGCGACGGCGACTGCCGGACGGCGCTCGGCTGCGATAGCGCCGCGGGCACCTGCCAGCCGACCGGAGACACCCCCGAGGGCGGCATCTGCCAGCTGACCGGGGACTGCGAAGCCGGCCTGTATTGCGGGTCCCTGCGCACCTGCACCCCGGCTGGCGAGGGCATGGACGGCGCCGACTGCGCCGGGACCGGCGAATGTGAAGCCGGCCTCGTCTGCGTCACCGAGGGCTTCGGCGGGCGCTGCCGCAGCGCCGGCGACGTGGATATTCGAGGCGCCTGCGCGACCGATGCCGATTGCCTCGCCGGCCTCTCGTGCACCGCCATCACCGGCGGAGCGAGCGCCTGCGAAATCCCCCTCGCCATGGCCGCCGGGGACGGCGGGGTCGGCACGCTTCGGCCCCCGCCTTTCTGGGCTGGCGAAACGTGCGACGCCGCAGGCGAAGAAGGGACCTCGGAGGCGCTCTTCCGCGTGCCTCGAGCCGGCTCCGACTTCGACTTCTATAGCCTGCCCTTCCCCAACGACGTCCGCCGGACTTCGACGGGCCTCGACCTCTCGGGCCACCCATCGCCCGAAACGGCGCTCTCCGTCGACATCATCGACCGGTACCTCCGGGCGTCGGAGGAAGACCTCGACGGGTTCTCCGTCAACCCGACCATCTACTTCCGCTTCAGCGCTCCCTACGACGCGGACTCGATGACGGACCGCTTCATCGTGGTGGACGTCACCGAGGGCTCTCCCACCTACGGCGAGCGCGTCAACGTGTCCTGGCTCTTCACGTCCGGCCGCGTCTCCAAGTACGTGTGCGAAAACTGGTTCGCGGTGCGCACCGGCCACGGACGGCCCCTGAGCCCCGGGACCACCTACGCGGCGATCTTGAAGACCGGTATCGTCACCAGCGGCGATGACGGCGGCGCGGCGATGACCCGCGCAGGCGACCTCGACGCCGTCATCGGCGACGCTTCGCCATCCGACACGGCGTTGGCCGCGGCGTGGACGAAATACGGCCCTCTCCGGACCTGGCTCGCCGACCCGATGAACGACCTCGTCACCTCCCCCGAGGTGCTCAACGCGACGGTCTTCACGACGCAAGACACCGAACGGGTGATTCCGCGCCTGCGAGAGGTCATTCGGGCACGCACCGCACCGGCGGTCAGCGACCTGACCCTCTGCGACGGGTCGAACACGTCCCCGTGCGGTGACGGCACCGAGCAGCGCTCCTGCGGAGCCGTCTCCGCCGACTTTCACGAGATCCACGGCCGCATCGAGCTCCCCATCTTCCAGGCTGGCACCGCGCCCTACGAAGCGCCGGAGGATGGCGGCGGCATCGCCCTGGACGGCGACGGAGCCCCGACCGTCGCCCGGACCGAGGGCGTCTGCTTCGCCCTGACCGTGCCGAAGGTCGCGCCCCCGACCGAGGGGTTCCCCGTAGTGCTCGTTGGCCACGGTACCGGCGGCAGCTTCACCGGTGCCGCCCGCAGCGGCCTCGCCGCGGCGGCGGCAACGGCCGACCACGGCGGCACCCTGGTCCCGTCCGCTACGCTGGCGATCGACCTGCCCCAGCATGGCGAGCGTCGCGGGGGCTCCACCCGGGACCCGGACCGGCTCTTCTTCAACTTCGCCAACCCCCGGGCGGCCCGGGACAACGTCGTCCAAGGCGCAGCGGACCTCTTCGGCCTCGTCTACTTCACCGAGGGATACTCCGTCGACGCGGCGGGTTCACCGACGGCCGAGGCCATCTCCTTCGATGCGACGCGGGTAACGATGTACATGCACTCCCAGGGCGCCACCCACGCGGCCCTGATGCTGCCCTACGAACCCGGTGTGCACGCCGTAGTCCTGAGCGGCAACGGCGGCGATCTGACCCAGTCGCTCTTGAACAAGACCGAACCCGTCGACATCGCCGGGCTCTTGCCCTTCGCGTTCCTCGACATCGGCGGGGATGGACGCCTGCCCACGGGCGACTACCACCCCGGCCTCTCCATCTTCCAGGCCTACTTCGATGCAGCCGACCCGGTGAACTTCGCCCGGCGCCTGACCGCAGACCCCGTGATGGGTGCCCCCGGGCGCCATGTCTTGATGACCTACGGCCCGGGAGACAGTTTCTCCCCCGAGGCGACCATGCGCGCCTACTCCCTGGCTGCGCGCCTCCGCCTGGTCCGCCCCCTCCTCGGTGAGGCCTGGGGCCTCGCCGAGGAAGATCCCCCGGTGATGGGAAACATCATGGTCGACATGGTGCCCTTCACGATGGGGCTCCGGCAGTACGACCCGAGCGCCGCCGGTGTCGACGGCCACTTCGTCGCCTTCCAGACTCCCGAGGGGCGAGCCGACGTGACACGCTTCCTCGTTGGCGCCCTGGCCGGCGATGTGCCGACGATCGGCGAGTAAGTCTCCTCACGTCATCGCGCCGTCGGTCGGCGGTTTTCATGCGAAGCTCGGGCCCATGAGCGACGCATTTGATCTCGACCGCATCGGCGGCATCGTGGCCCTCGGCGCTTTGGTGGACGAGGTGACCGCGGCCGGCGAGCTCGCTCTTTCGATGCAGCGCAGCGGCGCCGGGGCCCACGCCCGGCGCAAGGCCGACAACAGCCCCGTCACCGAAGCCGACGAGGCCGTCGAGAAACGCCTGCGCTCGTACCTCTCGAAGAACTTCCCGGAGATGGGTTTCCTCGGCGAAGAGACCGGAGCCGCAGAGGGCGACGGCTCGATGACTTTCATCGTCGACCCCATCGACGGGACGCGAGCCTTCACTCGGCGCTTCGATACCTGGTCGGTCCTCGTCGGCCTCGAGGCCGAAGGGGTCCCCGTCGTCGGAATCGCCTTCATGCCCGCGGCCGGAGACCTCATGGTCGGTGTGCTCGGGGACGGCGCCCGGCTCAACGGTCAGCGGGTCCGGGTGAGCGAGGTGGCCTCGAAGGACGACGCGGTCGTCTGCCACGGATGCCTCCAGCAATTCACCGACGCCGGGGCCGGGGCCCTCTTGCCGCGCCTCGGAGAACAGACCTTCACCCAGCGGGGCCACCACGACTTTGACGGCTACCGGCAGATGCTCCTCGGCAAGGCCGACGCCATGGTCGACGCCGGCGTCAAGGCCTGGGACGTGTGCCCCGCAGCGGTCTTGATCCGGGAGGCCGGCGGGCGGTTCAGTGACTTCGAGGGCGCCTCCACCGTGCACGGGGGGAACTTTCTGGCCACCAATGGGCTGATTCACGAAGAGATGCTGACGGTGGTGGAGTAACCGCACCGGCGGGCCGGGGGCTACCCA
>JAFDCW010000644.1 GCA_019312705.1 Deltaproteobacteria bacterium | reverse complement strand
GGGGCCTTATATAGCCCGGTGATCACGGCGGTGCCACGGGGTGGTGAGTCAGCGCACGGCGGGCAAGCGCGCAAACGCGCCGCCATCGCCCGCGAGGGGCGCGGGCACTTCGATGGGGCCGGTGAGGCCCTCGCGGAGGCCGTTGTAAGGGAAGAGATCCGGAGGCGGGTATGTGCCAAGTGGTGTACGCTCGTCGGCCCCGTGAAACAGCCCAACAACATGCTCACCCTCACCCCCGAAGAAGCCACCCGGAGAATTTCCCTGGCTCTTCTGTCCGAAGCCAAAGCCGCCAGCGCACGTCTGTCGGACCCTGACGATGCGGAGGCGCTGCACGACATGCGCGTCGCAATCCGCCGCTTGCGCTCCACCGCAGGAGCGTATCGCACCGAGCTCGGGGGTCCGATGCCCAAGAAGGTGCGCCGGGCGCTCCGGGCTTTGCAGAACGCAACTGGGGGAAGCCGCGACGCGGAGGTCGCCCTCGAGTGGCTCCTGCCGCAGCGCGCAGGCCTCAATGCCAATCACCGGATGGGCTTCGACGCGCTCCTCGAGAGCCTTGCTCAGGAGAAGGCCGAGGGATACGACCGGGCGCGCAAGGAGGTCCGGGCGGACTTCAAGCGTCTGCACAAGAAGCTCTACCCCGACCTCGAAAAGATGGTCGTCGAAATCCACCTCGACGCCGCGGCCCCGCCTCGCACCTGGGCCGAAGAACTCGCGGTGCAGTTGAGGAAGGCCATGGCCGAGGTCGTCACGCAGCTGAGTTCGGCGGGGCCGGCGCCGGGGCCCGGACGGGTAGCAACCGAAGTCCACGATGCGCGCATCGCCATGAAGCGCCTGCGCTATCTGCTCGAGCCCGTACGACCCCTGGTCCCTGCAGCGGGCGCCCTCGTCAAGGAGTGCAAGGGCCTCCAGGACCTCCTCGGGGAGATCAACGATTCCGAGGTACTGCTGGGCAAGCTCTCCTCGGCCATGGAGAGTGCCGCCAAGAATCGAGCCGCGCGACTGCACAAACTCGCCCTCGCCGACGACGACGAGCGCATTCGCGCCGAGATGCGGATCACCGAGCGGCCCGGCTTCGACGAGATTCAGCGACGCCTCGAAGAGCGTAGCGACGGCCTGATGGGCGAGGTCGAGCGTAAGTGGCTCGACAGCGGCCTGGATCGCTTTGCGTCCCACGTACACTCCTTCGCCGACCGCCTCGAGGCCTTGGCCGAGCGCAACGTCGAGATCGAGCGCAAGTTTCTCCTCCGGTATGTTCCCGATGAGGCCCTCGAGCACCGGGGCAAGACGATCGAGCAAGGATGGCTGCCGGGCAACCGCCTCCGAGAGCGCCTCCGGCGCATCGACGGCCCTTCGGGCACGAAATACGTTCGCACGGTGAAGACCGGCGAGGGGATCGAACGCTTCGAACTCGAGGAGGAGACGAGCTCCGAGCTCTTTCGGGCCCTCTGGCCTCTCACCGAGGGATGCCGAGTCGAGAAGCGCCGGTACGACGTGCCCGACGGCGATTTGGTGTGGGAGATCGACGAATTCACGGACCGTGAACTCTTCCTCGCGGAGGTTGAGCTCCCAACGCGCGATACGGAGGCCGAAATTCCCGGCTGGCTGGCCGACGCGATCGTGGAAGAGGTCACCGGCGACCCGGACTACGTGAACCTCAACCTCGCAAAATAGGCCACGGGCACACGCGCGTTGTCGGCGGCTTCGCCCAGTGTGTAGTCTGGTCTCGAGAGGGAGGGCGGATGGCGAAACCCAGGAAGCGGACCGGAGCGGCCAAAAAGGTCACCAGGAAGGTCACCAAGAAGGTCACCAAGAGGGCCGCCAAGAAGCCGGCCAAGACGGCGGCCAAGAAGCCCACCAAGGCGGCGGCCAAGAAGCCCACCAAGGCCGCGGCCAAGAAGCCGGCCAAGGCGGCGGCCAAGAAGCCCACCAAGGCGGCGGCCAAGAAGCCCACCAAGGCGGCGGCCAAGAAGCCCAATAGCGCAAGCCCCGCGACGAAGGCCCCCGCCAACAAGCGGGCCAAGGCACCGAAGAAGACCGTGCCTGGTGGGACCGCACCCATCGTCGACGAGGTGACGTCCGCCCGTCGGCACCTCCGCCAGGTACGCGAGATCATCGAGCGGGTGAACGACCGAGACGCCGAGCTCATCGTCGGGGACGGCACCCTCGAAGCGCTGCTCTCCGCGATCGTGCCGCGGCCGGGGCGCTCTCAGCATTCCGCCTACGAGCACCTCCTAGCTCACAAAGAACGCGCGTCGTTGCTCGCCCGCATTCGCCACGGCATCAACGACCGATCGGCATTCGCCGTCGAAGACGGCAAGGATTTCGTATCCCCGACGCGGGTGCAGTGGTTCTACGACGGGCTCACCTTCGTCGAAGGAGCGGCACCGTACAGCGGGGTCGTCGGCCTCTATCGGGGGGGGGTCATTCGCTACGGCCTGGCGGTCGTCGACTCCGAGAGAGACGAATACCTCGGCCCCCTCGCCTCGGATTTCGTCTCCGTCGACGAGGCGAAGAAGTCCTTCCGGGGTGCTTCCGTAAAAGCCGACGCGGGCCTCGCCCAGTTCTCGGAGCTCGAAGCGAAGGAGCCCGCGGCGAACGCGGCGAACGCGGCTAGGGCGACCGCATGGGCAACCCTACTCATGGACCACCCCTGGATGCTCGGCGGACAGCACACCGCGATCACGCGCCTCTCGGACCCCCCGATGGGTGGAGACGCTGAGCTGCCCGAAGTCGTCGCCAAGCGCGCGGCCGACGGCGCCCACGACATTCTCCTCATCGAGGACCCGAGCACACCGCTCGTGGGCAAGACCGGCAAGGTGCTGGCGAGTTTTCGAGAGATCTGGTCGAAGGCCGAGCGCCTGCGCACTTTCGTCCAGCGGCAGTCGACCTACCTCCAACGGGAGATGCGGCTCAAGATCCGCGACCCGCGTTTCATCATCATCGCCGGCCGCGGTCTCACCGACGCCGACCGGACGGTCGTCCGCCGGGAGTTCGAAGTGCACCACGCCGCCGTGCGATTGGTGACCTACGACGCGCTCCGGAACCTCGCGGAGCGCACCCTCACCTTCTTCGAACCGCGAATCTGACCCACGCCGACGACGACGACGCGCGACTACGCACCGAGGCCCATCAACGCATGCGCCGATAGCCTTCCCGGTAGGTCGGGTACAGGAAGCGGAAGCCGCTTTCGACCAGTCGTTCGCTCATGGCGCGCACGTCGTAGGGGGCGGCCCCGGCGCCGTCGACGGGGGGCACCGGGGCGCTGTGGTGCTCCGCGAGCCAGGTGAGGATCTCGAGGCGGGGCGCCGGCTCGCGGTCGACCATCAGGTAGAGCGGTTCGAGGCGCTTGCGCGAGAGAAGGTGAAGGGTCGCCTCGACGGCGTCGCGGACGTGCATGAGGTTGGCGTGCGCCGTCGGATTGGGAAAGACCCCCGCCCCGCGCCGGAGCGCATCGCGAAGACCGGGCCGGTCAGGCCCGTAGACCTCACCGTAGCGAAGCACCGTCACCGGCGCCTCGGCCTCTCGCAGGAGGCGTTCCCCGGCATAGAGCGCCAGCGCCATCGCATC
>JAFDCW010000643.1 GCA_019312705.1 Deltaproteobacteria bacterium | reverse complement strand
GCGGCAACTGAGCTCGTTGAGCCTGATGAAGCCGAAGGAGGTCGAGCTGGCCGCCCTCGGCTATCCAAACCTCGACACGCTGGCGCTTCATCTGAAGGGAGGTCGTATCCACGACGTCGAGGCACTCGCTGCCTGGCCGTCCCTCAGGCGCCTGCTCGTCATCGAGTGCTACGAGATGAGTCCGGATCGCTTCCCCAGGCCGACCGACATGCCGGAGCTCCAATTCGTCGAGTTCCACTCGCTGCGCAAGACCGACGCCGCCGTATTGAGGAAGCGCCTGAAGGGCCTGCGCGGACTGAAGCTCAGCGGTAGCAAGAGCAACGCGTGGCTCGCCGCCAACGCCGACAACCCGTTCAACAATTGGGTCGACGAGAGCGCGCGGCTCGGCAAGGCTGCCTGCAAGATCTACAAGCGGAGCCACGGTCGAGTGACGAAGCTCGGGGCAGAGGACTTCGACGCCTACCACGAGGAGATGGTCGGCTTCGTTCGAGCGTTCAACCACCTGGACTCAAAGCACGGCCTCGATACCGTGCACCGCGAGCACATCTACGATGCGTTTCACGAGCTCGCCGAAGCGAGCCCCGTCGTCGCCACGCCCGCCGTCCTGGCCCAATGGTTCGACGAGGACCGCGAGTTCTGACGCTCATACATCCGTTCCGTAGAAGCCGATGGTGAATATGAAGCCAACCGGACTAGCAGCGCTATTCTCTCGTTGTTGGCTCCGCGAGCACTTCTACCGAACCGGCCCGGAATGAGAGCCCTTTGCTCCCTGCCAACAACGGGAACGTCGTGCCCATCCGCAACTCAATCCCAGGGCGAACAGCGTGCCAATTCAATGGCGGGGCAAACAGAGCGCGCTGAGGGCTCGCCGGTGGGGCGGCTGCGCAGGCCCGATCGTGACCACGAACACCATGCGGTCCGGAATGATCCTCCGTCGTCGCGGCATCCCACGGGCTTCTGCGAAAGCTAGGAGCGGAGCAGACGGTCCGCCGGCGAGACCGATGATCCCCTGTTAGCACCCCCACCACCCAAGCTCCCCGGAGACCACCATCTCAGCCGAAGTTCGCCCGGCTCAGGTCAATCAGGCGTGGGCGGGGGTGCCTCCAGCGGAAGTAAAAGCGTCCGGCCACCGAGCAGCATTCGGTAGCCGCGACACCAACCCCGCCCTCCACAGCGCCAACTCCGGTCGTCGCGTAACAAAGCCCCTGGAGCTGGAGGCACCCCCGCCCACGCCGTCATCGCGCTCAAACGCGCCGCCATCGCACTCAAACGCGTTCTTCCTCTTGTCGCCCTTCGACGCCGGAAGCCGAGGCCCGAAGTTATAGCCGCTTCGAGATCCGGGTTTCTTCGCCGGCACGCACCTCGAAGGAGAAGTTGTGCATTTCACCGTCGGGAGTCCGGAGGCCGATGCGTCGCGTTCCCGCCGCGGCGGGCATCGAGCGGACCGGCGTATTGCGCCCCGTATCCCGTCCATCGATGAAGACGCGGGCCCAGGGGAGGCTGTTGATGGCGAGGGTGCCGTTGGCGGCGGCCATCGCCACTCGCATTTCGGTGGCGCGGACCATGCGCACCGCCGGCTCTTCCTCGTCCGTTGTCCGCTCCATCGGCACTCGCCGCTCCATCGTCGCCGCGGCCATGTTGGTGCCTCGGGCCTGGGTGGGCACGGTCGCGGGCGCGGGCACGGGCACGGGCACGGGAGCGGGCGCGGCGGCGGGAACGGGAACGGGAACGGGAGCGGGCTCGGGAGCCGCTGCCGCCGCCGCTGCCGCCGCTGCTGCCGCTGCCGCTGCCGCGGTCGCCGCGTCTCCGGTCAGAATCACTTGGGCGATTGGTTGGCTCGGCTCCCCGCTCTGTCGCAAGAGCGCGACCTCGAGCATGGCCGTTGCTCCTTCCGTGACGTGGATTCGTCGCTCCGTCGCCTCGAAACCAACGGCCTCGATCTGGATGACGTGATCGCCCGCAAGGATGTTGTCGACGCGCAGGGGGCTGTTCCCCCGGGCGAGGCCGTCGATGGTGATGGTTGCGGCGACCGGCGGAACGGTGCGTAGCTCGATCGTGCCCACCGCATCACCACCGCCAAGCAGGACGTAGGTCGTGCCGACCCCGACGCCGAGCATCACCAGTGCCGCGAGGGCGAAGAGCAGCGCCATCTTGCCATTGCTCGCTTCGCCGCGTTGCCTGGCCGCCTGCACTTGCGCCGCGCTCAGCTCGAGGGTGGTCAGATTGCGTTGCCCGGGAGGGGCCGAGGGACCGGCTGCCGCGAGGGCGGGGTCGATCTGTATCCCGGACGGCGTGCCGGCAGGGGCCATGCCCGGGGCCGGGGCGAACCCTGGGTTCGCAGCGCCCATGGGCCCGGCAGGTTGAGAGTTGCCCGGTTGGAACGTCGGAATGGGCGATTGCGCCGCTGCGTGCTGGGGGGCTCCGGCCGGCGGAGCGCTGGCGGGGGCAGCGGTCGGATAGATTGGCCCCAGCTCGGCCTCCGCCTCTTCGGCGCTGAAGAAGATCTGGGTCGGCTGTTGATTGAGCTCGTCCTCGACCATCGACTCGAGGTCTTCGAGGGGCATCGCCTCATCGTCGAAGGGCGATGGGCTCATCATCGTGGCTTCGCCCTGCATGTCGTCGTCCGCGATGAGGTCGAGGTCACCGGTCCCCAGGGCATCGGGGGGGGAGGCGAGTCCAGGCCGTCGCGGGGGTATGGGAGCGCGCGGGGGGGGCACGGGGACCGACTTCCGCGGGGCCCCGGGTGCCGCAGGGCGCCGTGGGCCGCCGAGGACCGAAGGCCGGCCGATCGAGGCGAAACCATCGAGGCGGGCCTTCTCTCGGGCCATCTCCGTCGCGAAGGCCGTCTTCATCCATGCGCCGAGCTTGCTCGTGCCGAAGGGCGGGCGTTGGGTGGTCAGGAACTGCATGAGCTGTTCCTGGAGATCTGCGCCACTGTCGGGTCGGTCCGAAGGCTCGCGGGAGAGCGTGCGCATGACGACGTCCGCCAACTGTGGCGGGATGTCACGGACGACCTGGTGAAGCGGCGCGACGTCGGCGTTGCGGACCTTCTCGAGGGTCGAAAAGTCGCTCTGCCCCATGAAGAGACGCTCGCTGGTGAGCATCTCGTACATGCAGGTACCGACGGCGAAGATGTCCGACCGGGGATCGATGGGCAGGCCGCGAACCTGCTCCGGGCTCATGTAACCGAACTTGCCTTTGAGCACCCCGGCCTGAGTCTTCGTCGTCCGCGATGCGGCCTTGGCGATGCCGAAGTCGATGACCTTGACCTCGCCCTCGTAACTCACCAGCACGTTCTGCGGTGAGACGTCGCGGTGGATGATGTTGAGCGTTTGGCCCTTCCGGTCGCGCTTGTTGTGCGCGTAGTCGAGGGCCTCGCACATCTTGGCGCCGATCCACGCGACCATCGCCGGAGGCATCTTCTTACGCAACCGCCGGAAGCGGTTCATCATCTGAAGCAGGTCCTTGCCCCAGACGTATTCCATCGCGATGTAGTGGGACTCACCGATCTTCCCAAGCTCGTAGATCGGCGCGATGTTTGCGTGGTTCAGCTGTCCCGAGATCTTCGCC
>JAFDCW010000642.1 GCA_019312705.1 Deltaproteobacteria bacterium | reverse complement strand
CGACGACGGGGTCGAGTGCACTGTCGACACCTGCGACGAAGACCTCGATGCCTGCACCCACATCGCCGTAGACCGAGACGAAGACGCGGATGGCATTTCGGCGTGCGAGGGGGACTGCGACGACCGCAACGGAAGCACGTACCCCGGCGCGACCGAGATCTGCGACGGTGAAGACAACAACTGCGATGGCGTGGTCGACGAAGGGGTGACGAGCGAGTGCGGCGACTGCCGCCCCGGCTGCTCCATCGTCGATATGCCCCGGGAGGTGGCCTGGACCGCCGACGATGACAACTCCGCGGGGGTGACCCTCAACCCGGACGGCACCATCTCGCTCAACGAAACTCGCACCGAGTTCGACTTCGCGTGGGTCGCCAATACGGAGTTCGCAACTCTCACCAAGCTCGACACCCGCACCGGCGTCCAGGCCGCGGCATACGACGTGGCGCTGAACGACGGCACCAACGGGGCCGCCCCGGCTGGAGAGCGGTGCGCCCAGACCGCCCGGGGAGGCAACTGTCCATCACGGACGGCGGTGGACCTCCGGGGCGCCGTCTATGTCGCCAACCGCACGTTCTTCGGTCAGGGCACGGTGACCAAGGTCGCAGGGCTCGTCGAAGACTGCGTCGACCGAAACGGCGACGGCATGATCCGCACTTCCGAGGACATCGACGGAGACGGGCTCATCGAGAACTCGGTGCGCGGGGAATTCCTCGGCCAAGACGACGAATGCATCCTCTGGACGGTTGACGTCGGAGGTCTCAACGGAGTGCCGCGGGCCGTCGCGGTCGCCGCCGACGGAAGCATCTGGGTGGGCCTGCACACCGGTGAGACCGCGGTGCAGCTCGACGCCGCGACGGGGCGCCTGCTCCGGAGCGTCGACCTCGGCTCCTTCCAGCCCTACGGGGCAGCCATCGCAAGCGACGGGACGCTTTGGTTCACCGAGGCGGCGACAGGGCTCATCCTCTCCGTGAACACCGCCACCGGAGAGCGCGGCCGACGGGCCGTCGCCCGCGCTCCGGATGGATGCTCGGGCTCCTACGGCATCGCCATCGACAGCCGTGACCGTGTCTGGCTCGCGGGCTTTCAGTGCCGCTACGCGTTCCGCTTCGACCCCGCCGCGGGGACCTGGCTCAACGTGAGCCTTCCGCTATCGGGGGCCGGCCGGGGCATCGCCGCCGACGACCGAGGCTACGTCTACATGGCGGCGTCCCACGAATACATCAACATCCGTGGCGGAGCGATCTGGGAGGTCGGCGACGAGATCTCCCGGGTCACGCGCTTCCGCGCCGACGACGGGTCCGACGTGCGCATCCTCGGCACGACCTCAGCTCCCCTACCCGGAAGCGGCACAACCGGCGTCGGTCTCGACAGCAACCGCAACATCTGGCTCGTCAACCAGGGATCAGGGAGCGCAACCCGGGTCGACTTCGAGGGCGGCCCGGTCCGAGAGTACGAGGTCGGCGTGCAGCCCTACACCTACTCCGACTTTACGGGCTTTGCCCTCCGCACGTTCACTGCCCCCAACGGCTTTCTGCGCACCGTCGTCGAAGGCTGCCCCGTCGGTCCCTCCGAATGGGAGCGGGTCAGCTGGGAGGCGACTACCCCCGGCATGAGCCTCGTCGACGTCCGGGTGCGCAGCGCCGCGACCCGCGAAGGACTCGCGACCGCCCCCTGGGTCGGCCCGTTCACCACCGCCCCCGCCGACCTCGCCCTGCCCCCGGGTCCAGTCGCCCGAGAGCGTTTGCTCGAAGTCGAAGTGAACCTCGTATCGGACGACGCCTCCCGCTCCCCGCGCGTCCGTTCCGTATCTGTGCAGCTGAACTGCCCTATTTGAGCTGCACCCCGAGCGCACCCGCCGGCCGAGGCGCGCTTCAGTGCGCGTCCATGAAGAGCCGAAAGCCGAGCCGCCGCCCCTGCATCTCGACCTCCCAGCGAACCTCATAGGCGCGCTTCTTCTCGAGCACGCCCTCGGAGTTCTCGATCCCGTACACGCCCCAGCCGAGCTGGCGCCCGGACAGCGTTGCGCCGTCCTCGGCGGGGGTGACCCCCGATTCGCGCACGGGTGCGGACGACCCGGCGTTGGCTAGCGTGCCTGTGTCGTCCTCGCCATCCAGGAGGCGGATTTCTGATCGGAGGGCCCCGGCTTGCCGCGTGTAGTCGGGCAACCCGACCTCGCGGAAGGTCGCCCGGCTGCGGCGCACCGAGGTCCGTCGCTCGAGGGCATTGGGTTCTTCATCGGTCACCGTGACCAGCAGGCCTTCGGCCTCGATGTGCGCCCGGACCCCGTCGTCGAAGGCCTGAATCTGCTGCTGATCGGCCTCAAACCAGGCCCGTGCGTCACGTTCGGTGGGAGCCGTCGGCCCGCAGGCGAAGAGGAAATACGCGATGAGCAATGCGATGGATGAATGGGCGACGCGCTTCATGGGGCGGCAATGGTACTCTGGGAACGGTGGCTCGTCGTCTTAGAGTCTTCTCGGTGCTGATTGCGGTGGGCGTGCTGGTGGCATGCCTCGAGCCCGCCTCGCCGAGCGCTGGCCGGGGCAAGGCCCGTCGGGCCAGCACCAGCGCCATTCTAGCGGCCTCGGCGGCCTCTCGGGCCCGTGGACCCCTCCAGCTCAGTCTCGCCCCCTCCCCGCCGCCACGGGCCGCCGACCGGGTGGTAGTGGTGTCGGTCGACGGGCTCCGGCCTGATGCCATCAGCTCCCGAACCCGAACCCTCAGGCACCTCCGCACGCACGGGGCAACCGCGGTCCGGGCCGACACCATCGAGTCCTCCTCGACCCTTCCATCCCACGCGTCGATGGTGAGCGGAGTCGACGTGGATCAACACGGAATGGACTTCAACGGATGGCGTCCAGGCCGAGGGCGCATCCGGGCGCCCTCCATCTTCTCGATTGCCCGGCAGAGCGGCTTATCGACTTCGCTGGTGGTTGCCAAGCGCAAGCTCGAGCACCTCGTCCACGAAGGTGACGCGGAGCTCTTCCGCACGGGGGGCATGTTCTGCCAGCGCGTGAACAGCATCGCCCTCCCCCACCTCGGCGAGGCCGGCGACGGAGTGCACTTCGTCCACTACTCGGACGTCGACGCCGCAGGGCATCGCTTCGGGTGGATGAGCCGCGAGTACCTACGCGCCGTCCGGCGCGTCGATCGTTGCCTCGGCCGCCTCATCGAGGCGCTGCACGCCCGGGGTGACCTGGAGCGCACGCTGGTGGTGATCACCGCGGACCACGGCGGACACGGCCGGTCCCACGGATCCGCGCGGGGCGTCGACCGACGCATCCCGTGGATCGCCTTTGGAGGCCCGGCGGAGCACGGCGCCCGCATCGACCACGTCGACACACAGGACACGGCTGCGACGGTTCTCGAAGCGCTCGGACTACCGCGCCCGCCGTCGATGGACGGACGGCCGGTCCTGGCAGCGCTCAGCCGACGCTGAGGCAAAAAAGCAGTCAGCAGCTGAGCCCGGGGGGCTGCTGCTGACCAACCGACTACTTGGCGGCCGCTTCCTGATGGATCGGGAACTTCGGCGTGCCAGCCTTGGTGCGCGCCTTCTTGCGCTTCTGGCCAGCCTTGGTGTG
>JAFDCW010000641.1 GCA_019312705.1 Deltaproteobacteria bacterium | reverse complement strand
ATCACCAACATCGCGGTATGCAACGGGCGCTTCTTCGGCGGCGGCATGCACATCGCGCCGGAGGCCCGCATCGATGACGGCCTCTTCGACGTCGTGACCGTCGAAGCACGCCCCTTCCTCACCCAGCTTTCTCTATTGCGGCACCTCTACGGCAGCACGATCCTCGAACAACCGGGCATCCAACACCTCCGAGGATCACGCGTTTTCGCAGAACCCGTCGACGAGCGCGACCACGTGCTGCTCGACGTGGACGGCGAAACCCCGGGCCGATTGCCCGCGACTTTCGAGATGCAAGCAGGCACGATCCGCCTGCGAGCCTAGATGAAGACAGAACGGCCCATGGTCGCGCCCAGTCGTCGCGACATCGTGCGCACGACGCTGCCCCTCGCCGTGGTCGCGGGCGTAAGCCTCGGGCTCACCCCGGCGCCGAACGAGTGGGGACTGCTGGCCTACCCCGGCCTCGCTTTCCTGCTCTTCGCGGTTGCCCCCCCCGGCTATCTACCCTCGCCTCGCAACGGCTTCGTCGCGGGTTTCGTATTTTCCTTCCTGGTCAACGCCGTGGCGCTCTACTGGATGGTAGGGCTCCTCGAGACTTTCGCTGGCTTCCCGACCGTCGCCGCCATCCCGACGGCGGGCCTACTCTTCGCCGCCCAGGCCCTTCCCATGGCCGCCGCCTGTGCATTCGCCGCGGCCCTCGCCCAGCGACGCTTTCCGGTGTGGGCCGTATTGCCCCCCCTCCTGACCCTCTTCTCCGACCTCGCCCCGACCCTCTTCCCGTGGAGGCTGATGCACTCCCAGACCGGCTTCCCGGTGTGGCTCCAGCTCGCGGACATCGGCGGACAACCCCTCCTCGACCTCTGTCTCACCTACGCTGCGATGGGGCTCGGCCAGGCCCTCGTTCACCGCGACCGGCGGGCGGCCATCATCGGCGCCGTGGCCCTCACGCTCCCCCTCGTCTATGGCGCCTACCGCATCGAGGAAGTGCGCGCGGAGCGCCTGCTCGCCCCGACCCTGCGCATCGGAGTGGTGCAACCCAACGTCAGCATCCAGGAAAAGAACAACCGCGACAGCGCCCCCGCACGCCTCGCCTCGCTTCAGGAGCTCACCCGGGACCTCGAGTCGTCGGGCGCCGACCTCGTCGTTTGGCCCGAGACGGCCTATCCGTACCTGCTCCCCCGGTCCTGGACCCGAGATTCGCCGGGCCGATGGGCCATCCTGAACCGCGGCGCCAAGGGCCCCCTCCTCGTCGGCACGGTCACCCGAGATCCGGACGCTGGGCGGTACAACTCGGTGGTCGCGGTCAACTCGGACGGCACCTTCTCGGCCACCGCAGACAAGGTCGAACTGCTCGCCTTCGGCGAGTACGTGCCCCTCTGGGACTACCTGATTCCGATTCAAGAGTACTTCCCCCGCGGCATGATCCCCGGCGACGCGCCGAAGGTCATCGAGATCGGGGGCGCCCGGGTGGGCGTGCTCAACTGCTACGAAGACGTGCTCGCCGAGTACGCGATCTTGGTGGGCCGAAACGACCCCGATGTCCTGGTGAACGTCACCAACGACGCGTGGTTCGGCCATACGACGGAACCCTTTGGCCATGAAGCCCAGTCCCGCCTGCGGTCCATCGAAACACGCCGCGACCTCGTCCGGGCCGTCAACACGGGGGTCTCCTCCCACACCGCCGCGACCGGGGAGAGCCTGCTGCAAACCCAGACCTTCGTCCGCGACGCGTTCATCGCCGAGGTGCACGTGCTCTCGGAAGTGACGCCATGGGTGCGCTTCGGGAACTGGCCCCGGGCCTTGCTCTACGGCGCGCTCCTCGGCATCGCCCTAGCGGCCCAGCGACGAGATCTCTGGACGCGGCCCCGCTAGTGCGTGATCACTCGGTCCGGGGGGCGAACTCGACCTCGTAGACCTGCGACCAGCGCTTGCCGGTCAAGAGGAAGTGCCCCGTGTCGGGCATGTAGGCGATGCCGTTGAGCACATCCTCACCGCCGTTGCGGTCTTCCTCGGCGAGCAGGTGGCTCGCGTCGATCCACGCTGTGACCTCTCCCGTGTCGGGGTCGATGCGGGCGATGTGATCGTCGGTCCATACGTTGGCGTAGACCAGACCATCCACACACTCGAGCTCGTTCAGCTGACGGAGGCGCCGCCCGGCTCGGGTCACGCGGACCTCCCCGAGCTTTTCGAAAGTATCGGGGTCCCGGAACTGCAACCGGTCGTTGCCGCTGGTCATGATGAGCCGCTCACCGTCGTAGCAAAGGCCCCACCCTTCGCCGCGGTACTCGTGTTCGCCCACCTTCTCCAAGGTCTCGAGGTCCCACACGAGGGCCGTGCCCGCTTGCCAGGTCAGCTGAACGAGGTGATCTCCAACACGGGCGAGGCCCTCCGCGAAGAATTCGTCGGGCACGTCGACCGACCCACGAGACTCGCCGGTCTCGAGGTCGACGCGCCGGAGGGTCGACTCTCCCCGTAGCCCGGTGGACTCGAAGAGGTCCCCATCGTGCATCAAGAGGCCCTGGGTGAACGCCTCGGGGTCGTGGGGATGGGTGCGCACGACGCGCAGGACGAGGCTCTCGGGGATCGAGCTCCCCCAACGCCCGAAGGCCCCGTCATTTTCGCGTTCGCCGTAGGCCCCGCGGCCGCCCGTCGCCACGCCCGTTGACTTGGTCGCCTTCTTCGAGGCCTTCGGGGCCGCCTTCTTGGAAGCCGTCTTCCGCTGAGCAGGACTCTTCTTGCCGGTCTTGCCCTTCGCACTCTTCTTCTTGGCTGCCACGCAGGCGAACCCTGCCCCGACCTCGAGGAAGCGTCAACGGCGCCAGGGAGGAGACACCCGGGCGTGGGTCTAGCCCGCCCGGTCCGGCGCCGTCGCGTCCTACTTCTTGCGGCGGTGCAAGCCGAGGAGGGTCAGCGGATCTTCCGATCGACGAAAACGGATCATGTCGCCGAGGGCAACCTCGTGGGTGCGGTGGGGGCCGTCGAGGTAGAGACGTCCGGTGGGCGTCTTGCTGCGGATTTCGAGGCTTTCACCGGGAGCGAGCAGGCCCTTGAGCAGACGAAGGCTGTTTTCGCCATGAGGTTCATAGAGCTCGCGAACGACGTATTGGAGTTTCTCGGAGCGCAGGGGCAGGACCCGCCCCCCGGCGGAGCGCTGGGCCGCGGTGGAGCCCGCCGCGGGGCCGATCCAGATGCCGCTCGACTTGTGCTCCTCGACGAGGTCGTCGCGGCGAATGAAGTAGCGGGTGGTCGCTGCCGGACACGAGTGGGAGAAGAGCGCATCGTTGAGAATGCGGGTCGAGAGCACCTTGTCTTCGAGCTCGACCGCCATCCGGGTGAGGCTCGTCGCGCGCAGCTTGCCCGAGATCGCTTTAGAGAGAATCGCCTCGATATCGCCTCGGGTTCCCGCGCAGAAGTACCCGACGGAGTCCTGGGGTGCGGTGTTGATGGCCACCATAGGCGCATCCCGGCCCACGTAGTGAGACGCCCCCAGCAGCGTCCCGTCGCCGCCGAGGGTGATGACGAGGTCATACGCCCCGAATCCCCGACGGAGGCTCGAGAGGTGACGATAGGTCGCGCGCACACCGAGCTGCTTCAGGATGGCCCGGGCTTCTTCGACGGTGCCCACGTGGGAGTCGTGGGCATCTCGGATGCGGCTCACCGCCCGGTCCCCGTCGGTGAGCAGGCGCTGGACCCGACGGTTCTGTTTTTCGATGACGAGGCGCTGGTAGGCGGACTTCTTGTAGACGACGAGCACCGAGGGGCGGGACCGGGCAGCTCTTTTCTTTCGGCGTGGGGCGCTCACCCGGGGCCTTGTGCCAGGTGGCCCAATCGAGCCAAGTGGTCTCGAAGACGTCGAATGCCGACTTCGGTCTTGAGGTCGCCGATGAGCCCGTCGTCGAGGGCGGCCATGGCGTCAGGCAGTCGCACGAAGTGAATCTCCGCTCGCTCCTCGACCGGGGAGCCATCTTCGGTCGGTCGACCGCACTTCGTCGGGTCGACCTCCGCGACGAGAAAATGAATCTTCTCGCCGATGACCCCGGGGCTCAGCCCCGCCGATGTACCGAGGGTCGTGAACGCGCTCGGTGGCAAATCGAGGCCCACCTCTTCGAGGGTCTCACGGGCAGCGCACGCGGCGAGGCCCGCCTCTCCGTGCTCGCCGGCCTCGACGAGGCCGGCGGGGATCTCCCAGAGCACGCCGCCCCCCGGCTCCTCGGGAAGGGGCAGCGCGTAGCTGTGACGAAAGGTCATCGGTGGACGAAGAGCCGACCGAAGGCAAATGCGGGCATCGGGACCGCGGCCTGCGAAGAGCACGATCGCCACCGCGTCGATGGCATCACGCTCCACGAGGTCATAGGCGTAGGGCGCGCTCTTCGTCCCGTCGTCATAGCGGTTCTCGAGTAGCAAGCGCCGTACACGAAGGAACCCGGTGTCGCACCGGGCGCCGGCGGTACGGTCGTCGAGGACCGCGACGTCGATGCGCGGAGGGGGAGGGAGCGAATCGCTATGGGTGTCGTCAGTCATCGTCTTGGGCAGGCACCCAGACGAGGCTCAGGCCTGGGGCGAAGGCGATGGTATCGCCATGGCCGAAGACGAACAAAGCATCGATGGTGGGGCCCACCGCGACGGTGGGCCCAAACGCATAGCCAATGAAGCCGCCGAACGACACCAGGGGCCCGGCGGAGAGGCCCTGATTCGTCACCCCTGCCCAGAGCCCGGCCCGGGCGCGAAGGTCGAGCCAGAGTTTCGATGGCCGGTAGACGAGGCCCAGAGATACGGTCAGGGGCATGAAGACCCGGGAAACCGCGTCGACGTTCGAGGTGATCGCCCCGAGGCCCATTGCCCCGCCGACCCGGAAGAGGCCGAGGGGCAGGGTGACGTCCGCGAGGAACATGCCGCCGTAGCCCCCATCGGAGGAATCGGTGCCCTCGGTATTGGTCGAGGCGACGAGCGCCTGGGCGGAGAGCGCCCCGGCGGCCATCGACTGGGCCTCGGCCCCCGACGCTCCCGCAACGAGGAGCACCAGACCGATCAGCAGCGCGGAGCCGAAACGTGCCATCGCGGGGGGCTCAGGACGCTGGGACCTTCTTGGCGTCCGCGAGGAACTTGGCGAGGCCCGAATCGGTGAGCGGGTGTTTGGCGAGCTGGAGGATGACCTTGAGGGGGATCGTGGCGACGTGGGCGCCGATCATCGCGGCCTGCACGACGTGCACCGGATGCCGGATGCTCGCCACGAGGACCTGGGTCTCGTAGTCGTAGTTTTGGTAGATGGTGACGATCTGGTCGATGAGCTCCATGCCGTCGCCGCTGATGTCGTCGATACGCCCGACAAACGGGCTGATGTAGGTGGCCCCGGCCTTCGCGGCGAGGATGGCCTGGGTAGCGCTGAAGCACAGGGTGACGTTGGTCTTGATGCCCTCGGCGGTGAACGTCTTGACGGCCTTGAGCCCTTCGGCGATCAGGGGCACCTTCACGACGATGTTGTCGTGGATCTTGGCGAGCTCGCGCCCCTCCTTCAGGATGCCTTCCATGTCGGTCGCGATGACCTCGGCGCTGATGGGACCATCGACGATCTCGCAGATCTCGACGATGACCTCTTTCATGGGCCGGCCAACCTTGGCGACCAGGCTCGGGTTGGTGGTCACCCCGTCCACGACGCCCATGGCGGCCGCTTCCCGGATCTCGTTCACGTCGGCGCTATCAATGAAGAATTTCATACCATTCCTTCCAGCTCGATGAGGGAGATAGGAAATGCACCCGCGGTGGTCAAGGGCAGCCTCGGCCCGCTCTTGCTCCTGGTCGTGGCAGCGTGCGGCGGCGCACAGCCCGGAGCGACGGAAGACGACCGGGAACGAATCGAAGACCTCGAAACAGGGCGGGAAGTCACCTTCGAGCAGATGATCACCAATCTCGGCCGCGCACGGGTCATCTACGTGGGCGAAGCCCATGACGATCCGGCCCACCACCGGGCCCAGAGGGCGATCCTCGCGGCGCTGCACGGGCAGGACCCCGACATCGCCCTAGGGGTCGAGATGGTGCAACGGCCCTTTCAACCCGCCCTCGACGCGTGGGTCCAGAGCGAAGGGCATGAAGACGACGTGGCGGCGCTGCTCGCCGCGGTCGAATGGGAGGACCGGTGGGGGTTCGATTTCGAACTCTATCGGCCGCTCTTCGA
>JAFDCW010000640.1 GCA_019312705.1 Deltaproteobacteria bacterium | reverse complement strand
ACTTCCGCTTCGATACGATCATGTCGCTCTATCGGGACCAATACCGTACCTTCGGGAGCTACGAGCTCTTCAAGGCCAAGGTCTATTTCGACTGCGCTTGCTACTACAACCTGTGGTTCGACTCGTACGAGCGGGACGAGCACCTCGACTTGAAGAAGGTCAAGGGCACCCTTCGCCGCAAGGAGCCGGTCCTAGTCGCCATGGAGAACTTCCGGCAGATGTTCAGCGGGGCCGCCGACGAGCTCCTGAAACGCGGCGACTACTACCGCCAGAACACAGGCATCGGCTTCCACGACGGGCAGGCGGCCTTCGGACCCATTCCTGACGTCGGCATGAAGCGTCGCCGTCCGGCGATCGACCGGCGGACGGCGGAGATCTTCAACGAGACCACCCGCATGGTGAACGCGGCCCTCGAGGGCGAAGGGGCGACCTACGAGCCTCGTCCCATCTGGGACTTCGCGGAGGAAGAGCGCGCCATCCTGCCCGTCCTACCCGTCTTGCCCAGCGCAACCCCGAGAGCTTGAGATGACCGAACGCCGTCGCGTCGTGATCACCGGCATGGGCGCGGTGACGCCCATCGGCCATAGCGTCGATGACTCGGTCGCGCGCCTCAAGGCGCACGAGCACGGCGTGCGCTTCATGCCGGAGTGGGAGTTCATCGACGACCTCCAATGCCGCATCGCGGCGACCGTCGGGGGCATCGACTTTCAGAAGCGCTACCACCGGCGGGTCCGGCGCACGATGGGGCGGGTGGCGCTCCTGGCCCTTCATGCGAGTGAGCAGGCCATCGCCCAGGCGGGCCTCACCGAGGAGCTCCTAGAAGGCGGGCGTACCGGCCTGGCCTATGGTTCGACGAGCGGCTCGAGCGGTGAGCTCGAGCTCTACAGCCGGCCGCTGATGTACAGCAACTCGATGCGGGGCCTGCAGTCCAATGCCTACCTGCGCATCATGACGCACACCTGCGCAGCCAACCTCGCCAGCCACTTCAAGGTGCGCGGCAGGGTGCAGCCGACGTGCAGCGCCTGCACCAGCGGATCCCAGGCCGTCGGTTACGGCTACGAGATGATCCGGGCGGGCATCGAGGACGTCATGATCTGCGGCGGTGCCGAAGAGATGCACTACACGAGCGCCATCACCTTCGACCTCTTGATGGCGACCTCGGCCCACTTCAACGACCGCCCCGACGAGTCGCCCCGGCCCTTCGACACTGGCCGCGATGGCCTGGTGACCGGCGAGGCCGGCGCCACCATGGTCCTCGAGGAGTACGAACACGCAAAATCCCGGGGCGCCGAGATCCTCGGCGAAGTGCTCGGTTACGCGAGCTGCTGCGATGGAGCCCACATCACCCAGCCGAACCCCAAGGGCATGCGCCGGGTCATCGACCTCGCCCTCGAGGACGCGCGCGTCTCGAAGGACAGCGTCGATTACGTGCACGCCCATGCGACCGCGACCCCCATCGGCGACGTCGCCGAGGCCCAAGCGACTCACGCGGTCTTCGAGCGGCCCGTGCCCATCGCCTCGACCAAGGGCCACGTCGGCCACACCCTCGGCGCCTGCGGGGCCCTCGAGGCAATCTGGTCGATGCAGATGATCCGCGAAGGTTTCCTCGCCGGCACGCGCAACCTGGTCGACCTCGACCCCGAGTGCCCGCCGCTCGACTACGTCCGCGAGACGCGAGACGCGAAGCCTCAGGTCGTCGTCAGCAACAACTTCGCCTTCGGCGGAGTGAATACGTCGCTGGTGCTGGGCCCGACGCCCTGACCTCGGTCCGCCGCTCCGGGTTCAGATCGGGGTGTACTCGAGGGTGCGGATGGTCGCGGTATAGCCGTGCCAGCGGTTCTCGAAGATGACCTCGTCGGGGGGCGCCGAAGCGGCCGGGGCGTCCGGAGATAGGCCCCCCAGGTAGCGCACGACGATGGTGCCTTCGGGGCGTCCGTCGAGGCGCTCGAAGGTACGCTCCATGAGCCGTGCGCCGTCCCAGAGCTCGCGGACGCGCTCGCCGTGGCGCTCGAAGATGGCCTCGGCGGCACCGGCGAGGGGAGGGTTGTTCGGCTGGAGCCAGGTGCGATGCACGTCGTAGAGCATGTACTCGGGGGGGAACGGCAGCTCGATGGGCAGGAACGTCTCCCACTCGAAGTGCACGCCCTCCTGGGTCAGGGCAAAGGCGCGCCCCCCGGCGGGGCCGAGGCCCATCATGACAATTTGGTCCCCGCGCTTCTGCAGTACCGCGTGGAACGAGTTTTCGCCCTCGGCGTGGCGGATGCTCACCTCTTGCTCGATCGCCCATTCGCCGGGGAAGGTCGACGGCGCCTCGATGTGAGTCGGATAGCCCGGCCCGTCGCCGTCGGGCACGGCCGACGAGCCGCCACAGGCCGTGAGCAGGAAGAGCGCCGAGATGGCCTTCGAGATGGGCAAGCGCATCATTGCCACGACGCAGTATCACGAGCGCTTGCCCGGCGCTTCCCGGGGCGGTATTCCCGCCCTATGGCGAGGCCAGACTTTGAACTCGGGGCCCTCCGGGAGGCTGACGGGGGCCACCGCATGACTGTGGGCGTGCCCGCGGACCTCCGGTACTTCGAGGGGCATTTTCCCGGCGACCCGATCGTGCCGGGCATCGCTCAGCTCGTCCTCGCCGAGCGCGCGGTCCGCCGGGCCCACGAAGACCTCGGCGCCCCTCGGGGTGTGCGGCGCTTGAAGTTCAGCGCGCGCATCGATCCCGGCGACCAGCTCGAGATTGCGCTGACGCGCACCCCCGGCAAGGTCCGCTTCATCCTCTACCGTGGTGAGGTCGAGTGTTCCCGCGGCACTCTGATCTACCCGTGACCCCACCCAGGCTGCTCCCCTCGGCTCTGCCGCTCTTCTCGATGGTACTGGCCGCCTGCGCGAGCGCGCCCGCGCCCCGCCTCGAGACGACGCCGGTCGCGAGCCGGGCGATGCATGCTGAGATGCACTACGCCGTGTGGGCGCCCCGGGACCTCTCACCCGGGGAACGGCTGCCCCTCGTCGTGTTTCTTCACGGCGGCTTCGACGATCACCAGTCCTTCGACCGCCACGGAGTCGGCGAGGCCTTCGACAGAGCCCTCGAGGCGGGGGAAATCCCGCGCGTCGTCGTGGTCCTCCCGGAGGGCCATCTGGGCTTCTGGGCCAACTGGCGCGACGGCACCCACTACTACGAAGACTGGGTGATGTACGAGGCGATGCCCGCCGTCGCCCGCGACTATCACACGGCCCCATGCCCAGAAGACTGCCACGTCATGGGCGTATCGATGGGCGGCGCCGGCGCCTTGCGCTTCATCTTCCATCACCCGGAGGTTTTCGCCTCCGCGGGCATCATCAGCGCGCCCATCATGGACACCGCTGCGATGTACGACTTCATCGACAGTCGCTTCTATCAAATCCTCCTTCCGACGCGTCGGATCTGGGGCCGCCCCACGCGGACCGTCGTCGAGTCCGAGGACCCGTTTCTCCAGTGGACCGACCCCGATGAGGTCGGCTTTCGTCTCTTCCTCGCGTGGACCGAGGGCGACCGCGCCCCCATCGCGTACAGCAGCAAACGTCTAGGTCAGCACTTGACACGCCATGGTATC
>JAFDCW010000639.1 GCA_019312705.1 Deltaproteobacteria bacterium | reverse complement strand
CGGCATCCTCAACGGCGTCGACGCCTCGGTCTGGAACCCGGCCACGGACCCCCGGGTCAAGTCGCGCTTCGACCCGATGGACCTCGCCGGCAAGGCCCGCAACAAGGCCTACCTTCAGCGCGTCGAGAACCTCCCGGTCCGGGACGACGTGCCTCTCCTGGTCCTGCTGGCCTCGAGCGACCACGCCGCGGGCTTCGATCTCTTCGCCGAGATCGCCCCGAAGGTTCTGCGCAACGACTGCCAGGTCCTCGTCGTCTTTGACGGAGACGAGCAGGAGCCCCTGCGTCAGCGCTTCGAAGAGCTCGCCGACCGGTGGCCCGACCGCATGCAGGTCGACGAAGTCGGCGACGGCACCGTGACCCACGAAGCCCTCGCGGCGGCGGACCTCGTCCTGGTGCCCTCGCGCCACGAGCCCTGCGGCTTCGCCCAGATGGCGGCCCACCGCTACGGCGCCCTCCCCGTCGCCCGGCGCACCGGCGGCCTCGCCGACACCGTCGTCGACTGCGACTCGAAGCTGACCACCGGGTCGGGCTTCCTCTTCGACAAAGCCTCCGCCGACGAGCTCCTCGCCGCTATCCGCCGGGGCTTCGCAGCCTTCCACCGCACGGACGAGGTCGAGCAGCTCAAGAGCCGCGTGATGCGCGTCGACCACTCGTGGGAGCGCAGCGCTCGGCTCTACGAGCGCCTCTACAACGCCTCCTGAACGTCGGCAAAAAGGCGGAGCGGCGCCCTAGTCCCTAAAGTTGATGTACTGCATCGGCAGGTCGATATCGCTCGCCTTGAGGGCGGCGATCGTCTGCTGGAGGTCGTCGCGCTTCTTGCCCGTGACGCGGACCGTGTCGCCCTGGATGGACGCCTGGACCTTCAGCTTGGAGTCCTTGATGAACTTCACGATCTCCTTGGCCTTGTCCTTCTCGACGCCCTCCTTGAGCTTCACCAGCAGACGGTAGGTGCCCCCGCCGGCGGCTTCGTTGGCCTGGGCGTCGAGGGACTTCAGCGAGACCTTTCGTCTGACGAGCTTCTCCTGGAGCACCGTGTAGGCCGCATCGACCCGGCCCTCGGCGTTGGCCGTGATCACGATGCCGTCCTGGTTCTTTTCGATATCCGCTTTGGCCCCGCGGAAGTCATAGCGCTGCTGGACCTCCTTCTTGGCTTGCTGGACGGCGTTTTCCACCTCGTGCATCTCGAGCTTCGAAACAACATCGAACGACGGCATGGCGACTCCTTCTTCGTGAAACGAGCAAACAAGTAAACGAGTAAACCTAGCGTCCCCGAATCCTGAGGGGGGTGGCGGGGAGCTTGGCGTCGGAGGGGCGGACGTAGAGTGGTTCGAGGAGGGCGGGGTCGTCGGGGCCTCGGGCGAGGAAGGCGCGGCGGCCTTCGCGGCCGATGGCGGCGCCGGTGGGCAGGTCGAAGGATTCGTCGGCGATGGTGGCGTCACCGAGGATGCCTTGGAACTGCTCTTGGAAGAGGCGGTATCCGTCGCCGGTGACGAGCAGCGGGGCGCCGGCGGCGGCGCCGGTGACGGCCCGGGCCGCGTCGACGGGGAGCGCGTGGAAGGGCGCGAGAATCTCTTCGGGGCCTGCCGGGCTTTGCCGGTAGACAGCGCCGAAGACCTCGCCCCGGTGGGCGTGGGCGAGGGGGACCAAGAGGGCGCCACGGTCGGCGTCGCCGGACATCGCGCCCAGGCCCCGGGCGACCGCCTGAAGAGACACGACCCCCACGAGGGCAGTGCCGTTTGCGTAGGCGAGACCCTTGGCCGTCGCGACCCCAATCCGGACCCCGGTGAAGGAGCCGGGGCCGATGCCCACGGCGACCAGCTCGACTTCGCGAATTGTCCGGCGAGCCGCCTCGAGGACCCCGGAGATCGTACCGATGAGCAGTTCCCCGTGGCGCCCTTTGACCTCCGCCGAGGCCTCGGAGAGCAGCGCCTCGTCCTCGAGGAGGGCGACGGAACCAGTAGGGGTCGAGGTATCGAGAGCGAGGACGAGCATGGGCTGAAAGTGCGCGGGCGGCTGGCTTGACCCGGTTCGGCCGGGGGTCTAGCTTCGCGCCATGGCGCCAGCGGAAATTACAGTCAGATCGGCGCCAACGACAGCCTGATTGCAGTGCCATGCTCGGCCTATTGAAACCCACCGACCCCTCCTGGGTCGACGCCGTCAAAGGCGACCTCGAAGCGTTGCTCATCGACCACGCCCACTGTGAGTTGAAGGCAGCCCAGAGCGCGCTCTCGATCGTCAGCCGCCACTCTTGGGACCACCCGGAGCTGGCCGAGCCATTGCTCGAACTCGCCCGCGAAGAGACCGAGCACTTCCGCGACGTGCTGAAGGAAGCCCGGAACCGCGGCGTCCGGGTCCCGCCGCCGGAGCCCGACCTGTACGTCTCCGCCCTGATGAAGGAAGCGAAGCGGGACGGCACCCCGGACCGCCGGCTCCTCGACCGGCTGCTGGTCTCGGCCCTCATCGAGGCCCGGTCCTGTGAGCGCTTCCAGCTGCTCGCCGAGGGCCTCGACGACCCGGACCTCGCCGCGTTCTACGACCGGCTGATGCAGTCCGAGGCGCGTCACTATCGCCTCTTCACCTCGCTGGCGGAGGCCATCTGGGGTATCGAAATCACCCGCGAGCGCTTGAGCGTGCTCGCCGCCCGGGAGGCCACGGTGGTGGACCGCCTCGCCCTCGGCCCGACGGTGCACGGATAATCATGGCCAGGACCCGAACGTCCGCCGAGGACGAAGAGACCGCCTGGGAGCGAGGCAAGGCCAACGCCAAGACCATCGTCGGCGCCGTGCTTCTCGCTTTTTTCATTCGCATCGTGCTCTTCGAAGCCTTCGAGATCGAAGGGCCGTCGATGGAGCCGACGCTGCTCAACGGAGACCGCGTCGTCGTCGCCAAGTTCGCCTACGGGCTCTTCTTGCCCTTCACCACCTCGGCGATGCTCAGCTGGGGCGAACCCGAGCGCGGCGACGTGGTGATCGTCAACAGCCCCCACGACAACATCGACATCGTGAAGCGCGTCATCGGGCTGCCCGGAGACGCAGTATGGGTCGAAGACGACATCGTCTACCTCAACGACGAGGCCGTACCCCAGGAAGAGCTCGGCGCCTGCGCCGACTTGACCCCGCACCTGAGCGGCACGACGGCCGAGTGCATCGCCGAGCGCATCGACGGCTACACGTACCGGACCAGCCGAGAGATGGGGGGTGGTTCGGCGGACAGCCAAGAGGGCCACATCACGGTGCCCCCGGGCCACGTCTTCATCCTCGGAGACCACCGGGACCGCTCGAACGACAGCCGCTTCTTCGGCACCGTGCCCATCAACCGAATCAAGGGCCGGGCACTGATGATGTATTGGTCGACCGATCCCTTACGTGGGTACCGCTGGGACCGAATCTTCGACAGCGTGCAGTAGCGCTCCATACTTACCGCGCGTGTCCAACGACCTTCGGCAGCAGGTGCGGCTCCTCGTGGACGAGGAGGTCGGCACCCTTCATCGGGATGCCCCGGACCGGGTGGCTCTCGTTTATCCGAGCCCCTACCGGGTGGGCATGAGCTCGCTCGGGTTTCAGGCGATGTATCTCGAACCCCAGCCGCGTCGCCGAGCGCTCGTTTTTGCCCGACGTCCCCGAGGCGTACCGGACCTCACGCACGCCGCTCTTCACCTTCGAGTCCGAGCGTCCGGTCGGGAATTACCCGGTGGTTGCCCTCTCGGTGGCCTACGAGATCGAACTCGCCGGGCTCATCGAGGTCCTCGAGCTCGCGGGCATCCCGCCGCTCGCGGAAGACCGGGACGAGTCTCACCCCTTCATCCTCGCCGGCGGGCCTCTGACGTTTTCGAACCCTCTGCCGCTGGCGCCCTTCGTCGACGCTGTCCTCCTCGGCGAGGCCGACGAGACCATCCACCCGGCCCTCGACATCATCTTCGGAACATCGGGCCGCGACGAGGCGCAGGCCGCGCTCCGCCGGGAAATCCCCAGCGCTTGGATCCCGAGCGCCGACGGCGAAGAGCTGCGCGAGCTGGGCATGTCGTCGCGCATCCCCGCCACAGGGCAGATCATCACGCCCAATACCGAGCTCCGGGACATGTTCCTCATCGAGGGCGAGCGCGGCTGCTCCCGGGGCTGCCAGTACTGCGTCATGCGCCGGACGACCAACGGCGGCATGCGCATCGTGCCCGCGGAGAAGGTGCTCGCATTGATCCCCGACCACGCCAAGCGGGTCGGCCTCGTCGGTGCGGCGATCAGCGACCACCCCGAGATCACCCACATCGTCGATACGCTGGCCGACCAGGGGCGCCAGGTGGGGCTCTCGTCGCTG
>JAFDCW010000638.1 GCA_019312705.1 Deltaproteobacteria bacterium | reverse complement strand
CTTCGTCCTCGACCGTGTCTACCAAGGTCTCGAGGGCATGCTCGAAGGCGACGACGAAGAGGAAGACCCCTTCGCGACGGCTCGGCGGAACCGAGAAGCAGACGAAGCTGACGAGTCCCGAGATTCTAACGATGAGAGCGACGCTCGCGCCGCCAACGAGACGAGCACGAGGGCGGCACAGTGATGAACAACCCCAATCCGATTTTTGGCGACGATGCGAACAGTGAATTCGTGGAGGCCCGTAGCATGAGGCGTGTTTCTTTTGGTCTTGCAGTCCTTGCGGCGCTGACGGCGGTTACCGCCGTTGGTTGCGATGAGGCGCCCCCGGTCAACCAGGTCGGCGTCAACGTCGTCGAGAAGGACATCTTCGAGGGGTCCTGGTACGTGGCCCGCACCGTGATCGACGTCGATTACGAGGCGGCCGGCGCCGGCACCTTCCCGGGCGATGCGGCCTACGACAACGCTGCGAGCGTCTTCGGCTTCTCCCTGCCCCGCGTCCGTTGGGTCATCGACGAAGACTTCCTCTACGCCTACCGCGACTACGAGCTCATCGAGGGTGCCGGCGGAGACGGACGAGAGGCGGGCGACGAGCTCGGCCATCCGGTCGCGGCCTACCCCATCCAGAGCCACTTCGACATCAACCGGGCCTACAACGGCGTGACCGGCGAAGAGGTCAATACCCTCGTCGAGAATACCGCCGACCGGCGCTGGTACGAGCGCCAGTTCATGCGCGTCGACTGGGCCACGAACGTTCTCCCGGGCTACTACGGGCAGACCTACCAGCTCTACGAGACCCTCGGCCTCTGGACCCGTGAGCCCACGGAGCTTTACGTTCAGGGCCTCTCGGAGTTCCCCGACAGCTGGCGCCCGCAGTTCGACTACATGCCCTGCGACGGTTCGTCCGACACGGCCGAGGGCTGCACCACCGAGGACCGCGACCTCGCCGACGACTACGCGAAGGACGAGCTTTACCACATGGCCTTCGTCGGCTAGGAGCTGATGAGCCCGGGCACCGTCGCCGACCCCTGGACCGGTCAGCCCGTCAACTTCTGCGTTTCGCCCTACAGCGACGCCCCCCGGTGCAATACCAACGCCATCTTCGTCCGCACCAGCTACCTCAAGGTCAGCGACACCCGCCAGTACGACCGGGTGAACTGGACCGATACGCGCTTCGAGCGGGCCGGCTACTTCCGCCTCTCGAACCAGACCTACGACCGGAGCATCGCCGCCGACGACCCGGCGTACGGCTACACCGACTTCAAGAACTACTCGGCCCTTCGCCACAACCTCTGGAAGCAGTGGCGGGACGCCGAAGGCAACCCCATCCCCTACGCCGACCGCGACGTGCGTCAGGTGGTCTGGTACTCGAGCCACGAGCTCCCGGCCCACCTCGTCAAGCCCAGCTTCGCCCTCGTCGGCGAGTGGAACGCGGCCTTCATGTCCACCATCCGCAACCAGCGGGCCCAGGCGGATGCCGTCTATCCGCGCGTCGCCTGCCAGACCGCGGACCCCGACACCTACTGCTTCTGCAGCGTCGACCCCGACACCGGCGAGCAGCTTCGCCCCGATTCGGATGGTGACGGCGTTGGCGATTGCGCCGGCCGCTACGACCCCTTCGTCACCCCCGAGGCGGCCGCCGCCAGCGGCGTCGTCGCTCCCTACCAGTGTCACGTCGTCGCGACCGACGCCGAGCCCGACATGAACGACCCGGGCCTCAAGGACACCGACTTCAACGGCTGGTTCGATGCCCACATGGTCGGTGAAGAGTGCGCCACCGTCCTGCGCATCAACACCTGCAACCGCCGCTCCATCGCCGACAACGGCGACACCATGGACGGCCTCGACTGCCAGGAGCGCGGCGACATGCGCTACAAGTTCCTGAGCTACGTCGACCAGCCCGGCACGGGCTTCCTCGGCATCGCCACCCTTCGAGGTGACCCCGTCACCGGCGAGATCATGGCGGGTGATGCCAACATCGGCGGCCCGGCCCTCGACAACTACCGCACCTACGCGCTGCAGCAGTACGACCTCATCAACGGCAACATCACGGAGCGCGATCTCCTGACCGGTGAGAACGTGCGCAGCTACCTCGAGAACGTCAACAACGTCGAGCAGCCTGCGCCCCCGCGCATCGACTTCTCGGTCGCGAGCCAGCTCGGTGGCGCCGCCTCTCAGCCCGGCGAGATGGAGCGTCTGCATCAGCACATGGGCGAGATCGTCGCCCGGACCGAGCAACTCCAGGGCCCCGAGGGGCGTCGCAACATCTACAGCGACCGCCTCCAGGCCCTCGCCGGCACCGATCTCGAGCGGCGTCTCATGGACAACGTCGAGACCTTCGCCATGCTCGGTTTCAAGAACCTCCCGGAGGGCGCCCACCTGAACGAGAACATCCTCGACATGGCGTCCCCCTTCCGGGGCAACGACGCCCAGAGCGCCATGGACGAGTTCATGGCCGCCGAGCGCACGACCTCGTCGATGAACATGATGCTCCCGAACGAGTACGTCGACGACAGCGTCACGGCCTTCGTCCAGGCCCACGCGGACTGGCCCCGGGCTCGCCTCGAGTTCGCCCTCAACCGGATGCTCTTCTTCGAGACCGAGCTGCACGAGATGGGTCACTGCATGGGTCTGCGCCACTCCTTCGAGGCCAGCGCCGACTCCGGCAACTACTACGACGACTACTACCTCATCAACGACCGCTTCCCGCTGCCGGACCCCGCGGGCTACGACACCGACGGCACCCACGGGCTCAGCTCCTCCGAGCAGATCCTCTACGAAGATGCCTACAACGGCGCGCGCAGTCAGCGTGAGCGGGCCGGCATCGACCAGTGGATGAACACTTCGGTGATGGAGTATACGAAGAACTGGTACCAGCGCGCCGTCGGCGTCGGTGGCCGCTACGACTTCCACGCCATCGGCATGGGCTACGGCGACATGACCGAGGTCTACGACAACTCGGCGGGCCTCGCGACCGCCGACATCAACCCGCTCAATACCCCCCGCCAGTGGCTCAAGTACTACCACGGCGGCGAGGCTTGCGAAGTGGACGCGGACTGTCCGTTCTCCCCCGGCGGCACCTCCTCCGCGGAACTCCTCCCGGGGAACATGACCGCGGGTCTCACCCAGACCTGCGTGCCCAACCCCCGGTCGAGCGCCATCGGCAACGTCTGCTCGGGCTACGACGAAGACCTCGCCGGGATCGCCTCGGCGTCGGCTTCGCCGACCTGGGCGCCCGTCGACTACATGTACTGCACCGACGAGCGCGCCACCGGTGGTGGCTCGACCCCGGGCACCCTCGGTACCTGCAACCGCTTCGACGAAGGCGACAGCTATCGAGAGATCGTTCGGAACGTCATCGAGGCCTACGACCGCATGTACCTCTGGCAGAACTTCCGCCGGTACAAGGCTGGCTTCAACATCGGCGATTACCTGTTCGGCCGGATGATTGGACGACACTTCGTCATCCTTCAGAACATCTACCAGAACCTCCTCTACAACTACACGTCGGACCCCGAGTTCCGGGACAACGACGGGCCCTTCGGCTTCCAGGACCAGTTCCTGGCGACCGCCGACATCATGAACTTCTACGCA
>JAFDCW010000637.1 GCA_019312705.1 Deltaproteobacteria bacterium | reverse complement strand
GCTGCGCCGATAGTAGTAGAGAAGGATCATGCGCTGGACGTCGTCCGGCGCTTCCTCTTCGAAGAAGAGGGGGAAGACCGCGGTGGTGGTGCTGTCGCCCCGGGTGGTCCGCATGAAGAGCGGGGGGATGATGATGGTGGAATCATCGTCGCCCTCGGCCTCGGGGCTGTCCGAGGGGACCCAGGTGGTGGTCGTTCCGCCGAGCTCCGGGTCTACGTTCTCTTCGTCTTCTTCGTCTTCTTCGTCTTCTTCGTCTTCTTTGTCTTCTTCTTCGTCGTCTGCGGCTCGGCGGCGCTCCGGCGTCGCGGGCTCGGGTTCGGGGACGTCGTCGGTGGCGGAGGAACCGTCATCGTCGTCGGGCCAGGGCTCTTCCCCGTCTTCTTCGCCGCCCTCTTCGCCTTCGGCCGCGTCTCCGCCTTCGTCGGCCCCCTCGGCACCGTCCGATGCGGCGGGGTCGTCGCCCTCGGAGGCCTCTTGGGCCAAGGCGCGGGAAGCCGGGACGGCCAAGGTCACTGCCGAAAGCAGGAGAAGCAGAAGAGCGCGGAGGACGGTCACGCCGCGCCCCCGAGGGCCCCGAGAGCGTGGGCGACGATGGCGTCGCGAGGCACGGCCTCCTGGCTCTTGGCCTGGAGGTCTCGGACCTGAACAGACTTCTGCGCGATTTCGTCCTCGCCGAGGATCATCACCAGGGCTGCGCGAGCCTTGTCGGCGCGCCGCATTTGGCTCTTGAGAGAGTTGCCGCGAAAATCGCCGTCCGCCATGAGCCCGCCGGCCCGCAGGTCCCGGAGCAGCACGAGGGCATCGCGCCGAAGCTCTGGAGACGCGGCCAGGACGATGATCCCCTGGTGGTTCGGTGCCGGGGCATCGTCCATGATCATCAAGAGACGCTCGATGCCGATGGCAAAGCCGATGGCTGGGGTGGTCGGGCCACCGAGTTCTTCGACGAGGCGGTCGTAGCGGCCGCCGCCGCAGATGGTGTCCTGCGCCCCGAGCTGCCCGCCGCGGCCTTTCACCTCGAAGAGCGTGCGGGAGTAGTAGTCGAGGCCCCGGACGATCGTGTGATCCACTACGTGGGGCACCCCGAGGGCTTCGAGGCTCGCCCGGAGCTCGTCGAAGTGCACTCGGTCGTCGTCGCCGAGGTGGTCGAGGATGGACGGCGCATCCCGGGCGATTTCCTGGTCCTGGGGGGCCTTCGAGTCGATGACCCGTAGCGGATTCAACTCGAGGCGCCTTTGGGAGTCTGCGCTGAGGGCCTCTTTGTGCGGGGTCAGATACGCGACCAACGCGTCGCGATAGCGCTTGCGCGTCTCCCCGGAGCCCAGGGAGTTGATGCGCACCTCGACGTCCCGGGCGCCGAGCTCGGTCAGCAAGCGAACCAGCATCTCGATGAGCTCGGCATCCACGTGGGGCCCCGGGTCACCGAAGACCTCGGCGCCGAGCTGATGGAACTGCCGATAGCGTCCCTTCGCCGGACGCTCCCTGCGGTACATCGGGCCGTTGTACGACCACTTGGTGACCGGTGATCGCGCGTAGACCGTGTGCTGGATGAAGGCCCGGACCGCCGATGCGGTTCCTTCGGGGCGCAGGGTCAGGGCGTCGTTGCCCTTGTCGACGAAGGAGTACATCTCCTTTTCCACGATGTCCGTGGTGTCGCCGATCGAGCGTACGAAGAGGGCGGTCGGCTCCACAATGGGGGTCCGGACTTCCTCGAAACCGTAGCCGGCTGAGATCCGCTCGAAGGTCTGCTCGACCCGGCGCCATCGGGCGACGTCCCCGGGGAGGACGTCGTTCATACCTTTGACGGCGCGGAGAGCTTGCATTTCGGTGGGCGGCGAGGGAGGCGCCGGAGGGCAAAAAACCCCCGTGCCGGGGCTACTTAGCCAATGTGCCCCCCCCGCGCAAGGACGACCTTTGGGCCATTCGGGGGCATCTGGGCGGCCGGCGGGAGGGGGGCTCAGAGGGACCAGGCCAGCCAGGCGACTCCAACGGCCACGGCGGCCACCGCGAAGGCCCATCGAAGCATGTATGCGGCCTTCCCAGATGGGCTTTTCAGTCGATCGGAGACGGCTCCGATCGTTGCGGTCCACGCGGTCATTGCGCCCACTGCACCCAGGGCGAAGGCCACGAGGTAGGAGCCTGCTTCGAGGGCCGTGGCGAGGCCGAGGGCCGGGACTGCCCCCAGCAGGTGAGATCCCCCAGCGAGACCATGGAGGGTGCCGATGGAGGTTGCCGAGTGCCCATGGGCGTGAGGGACGGCGTGGGCGTGGGCCGCGTCGCCGCCCACGTGGGCGTGAAGGTGCTGGTGCGTCACGCCATCGTGGGAGTGGGAGTGGGTGTGGACCCGGGTCCTCAAGATCCCTCGCATGGCCATCACGCCAACGGCGATGAGTACCACCCCGACCAAGCGCTCGCTCCAGGTGGAGACGACGTCGATGGGCACTAGATCACGGGCGGCCAGGGCCAGGAGGCCGACGACCAGGGTGCCGAGGGCGTGGCCGAGGCCCCACCGGAAGCCGACCTTCCAGGCGCCATCCCGCCCCGAGGCCGAGTACGGCCCTACTGCCGCGAGGTGGTCCGGTCCGGACACCACGTGGGCGACGCCGGCGACGAAGGCCGTGAGGGTCAGCGCTCCCATCGGCGCGAGCTTGCCCAATAAATGGGTCGCGCGCCACCGGCCTGATCCCCCGGGCCTAGAGCCCGTGGAACGCCGCGGTCGCGGCCCGCAGCTCGTCGGCCATGGCCGCGCGTTCCCGTTTGCTGAGGTGGGGATGGCGATCGGGATGCAGCTCGAAGGCGAGGCGGCGGAGGGCGCGGCGGTCGGGGGCTATCGGGCGCTTCGTCGAGACGTCGGGTCGATACGCCGCCTCGCTCGGCCGGCGGCTCGGAGCGTCGTTGGGCCGGCGTCTCAGATGGGGCAGGGCCTCGAGGCGACAACGAACCTCGCGGCTCGGCACCTCGCGGGCGTGAAGAAAGGCCTCGCGCCCTCGGTCTCGGGTGCGCTCTCGTAGTGTCTTCATGCGCTCGGCCCCTTGCCGGGCGAGGGCTCGGGTCACGGCGTCGGCGCTGGTCCCCGCGTCGCGGGCGAGGTCGCCGGACCGCCGTTGAGAGCGCCCGAGGGCCTCGAGAGCCTCTACGTATGCGGTGTCGCTCAGGTCGCCTACGCGGTGCAGCTCCGTGAGGATCGGATCAAAGAGCCCGGCGACGTGCACGTCCACGATCATGCCCCGGCGCATCACGACGCGATGCTCGGTGCCGTCGGCCTCGCGGACGACGAGGTCTCCTGTGAAGGAGCGCGCCGCGGCCCGGGCGCTCAGTTCGCCGAAGCTACGGAGAGCGAGGGACACCGGGAGCTCGTCCATGTCCCGACCATCGGACACGGGGATCGATGGGTCCAATTCCTTGCCGGCCTCGGAACTCCCCGGGCCGCTCCCCATGCGGTAGAGTCCGCGCCGGTAAGCCCGTGGCCCATGGATCCAAGAAAGTAATTCTCCTCGCCCTCGGGGCGAACACCGGCATCGCCATCGCCAAGTTCGTCGCGTTCTTCCTGACGGCGTCGGCGTCGCTCTTGGCCGAGGCGATTCACTCCCTCGCG
>JAFDCW010000636.1 GCA_019312705.1 Deltaproteobacteria bacterium | reverse complement strand
GCCGTGGATCGTCGCCAGCATCGGTGGCGCGGTCGCTATCGCCGGGGCTGTGCTCGTCGGCGTCGGCGCGGCGGACCTCACGACGGCCAACTCGGCGCCCCCACGGACGCCACCGGCCGAGGTCGATGATGCCCGGGGCGACGCCTACGTGCTCATCGGCGTCGGCGTCGGGTTGCTCACCGCGGGCCTAGGGACCCTCATCGGCGGACTCTATTGGGGCCTGACGAGCGGGCCCGAGGCGCCCGGGGACCCGGAGGTCGAGGTGGGCCTCGGTCCCGGGACGCTCCACCTCCGCGGCAGCTTCTAGACCTTAGGGCTGAGCAGCTTCCTCTTCTTCTGCTCCTTCCAGGGCCGGGCCCGCTTCGGCCGCATCGTCTGCCCCATCGTCGGCCGGGGCCATGTCTTCACCACCGGAGGTGTCGGCGGGTAGGGGCTCTCCCTGGCCGGCCGCCGGGAACTCGGAGAGCAGGAGGCGCACCGCCTCGGTGGCGCGGTCCGGGTCCGGGGTGTCGCGGGTAGTGCCGATCACCTGGCCGTGCCAGACGTGCGTCTCGGTACGGCGATCCCAAGCGTCGAGAACGATGGTGCCCTCGTTGATCTCTTCTTCGTACGTGTCGAAGCGCATGCTGGGCACTCCCTCGACTCGCTCTTCGACGCGGATCCGGCGGCCGACACCGGCGAGCATGATCAGGTCGGCGTCCTGGTCATCGTCGACGATCGTCCAGCCCTTTTCGGCGAAGACGGGTAGGGCCACGTCCCGGAGGAACTCCCGCTGGTCCTCGGTGAGTTCGGCCCGGGAGAAGGTGCCGATGTCGGAGGAGTCCAGGAAGGACATGGTGCGATACCGGTCGAACTGCCCTTCTTCGTCATTCTGCGCATGGCGGTATTCGATGCCGCTACCGCAACCGAGGGCGGCAAAGAGGGCAAAAAAGAGGGTGGTGACGAGCATTCGGGTCATCGTGGGGGCTCCGGACTATTGGATGTGGAGGGCATGGTACCGATGTGCGCGCGGCGCGCAACGTTGTACCGTGGCCCCATGAGCGAGGTTCTTGAGATACGCACCGGCCGGGAAGTCTCCGAAGTCGTCGATCGGCTCGCCCGGGAGATGGGAGGCGACAAACTCTGTCTACCGGTCGGCAGTACGGTCGCCGAGGGCGAGTGGGTGCGCTTCAACGTGATGCTCGAAGACGGCACGCCGGTCATCGAGGGCGTGGGCCGGTCCGAGGGTGCCATCCCCCGGGGAGGCACGTCGAAGAAGTTCGACCTCTACCTCACGGAGCTCTCGTTCGATACGCGCAACGAGATCATGTACGAGCGCATGCTCATCGCGAAGGAAGCGGGCCAGCGCGGGGACCACACGGGAGCGATCAAGCTCGCGGATGTCGCGATGGAGGAGGAGGCTCTCGCCGATGATCTGATGAGCGGCTCCGACGGAGCATCCCCCCGGAGCGTACCGCCGCCCCCCCCGGCCGCGACCCTTGGCAAGGCCCCTCGTCTGCCGGAAATTCCTTCGGGCCCGCCGGCGACGAAGCTGCCCTCGAAGACGCCCCCGGCGAAAAAGAAAGCCGCCGCTTCGAAGAAGAAGAAGAAGAAAGCCGCCACGGCCCCGGCGAAGAGAGAGTCCGAGGCACCGCCCTCCAGGAAGTCCGCCGCGCCGCCCGCCGGGAAGTCCGCCGCGGCGGGACCGAGCGAGCACCGCGAGGGCGACACGACACGCGTCGACCTCGAAGCGCCCCAGGACTCCAAGAAGCGCCATCGCCCGTCCCGGCTCCCCCCGGCCATCGCGGACGGGCTCTACGATCTGGAAGTGCCCCACGAGTTGGTGGCCCAGGCCCGACGCCTCGAAGAGCGTCTTCCGCGCAAGCTCACGAACCGCGACCGCACTCCAAAACACCCCGAGGCCGCAGTCCTCAAGACCGCCCTGCGCATCGGCCTCGCGGCCCTCGACGCCATCGCCGAAGACGACTGAGGGCGCATCCGCTCTACGAGTCGGTCGCTCCGGCGGCAGCCAGAACGTCGCACTCGGCCGGCGTGAATCCGGCCTCTCGGAGGATAGCCCGTCCGTCGGCGCCATGGTCCGGGGCGGGGCCCGGGGCCGGCCCTTCAGACTTCCTGCCCCCCCCTGCCAAGGCGACGGGAGTACTGACGACGCGGCCACCGGCCGGCGCATCGACGAAGCTCCCGCGATGGTGGTGTTGCGGATCGGCAAGGGCTTCGTCCGGGGTCAATACCGGCTCGAGGCAGCAATCCGCAGCGGCCGCGAGCTCGGCCCATTCGTCGCGGGTCTTTTCCGCGATCGCCGCGGCGACCTTCTTTATCCAGCCCTCTTGGTGAGGCCCCGGGGCGAGGGCTTCCATCGACGCCTCGAGACCTGCGATCTTACAAAACGAACGCCAGAACTTCGGCTCGAGGGCCGCGAGGGCGACGGCGCCGCCATCTTTCGTCCGGTAGGTTCGGTAGGGCGCGATGCCGCCCATCAAGATGCCTTCGCCGCGCGGCAAGGGCAGGCCCCCGAAGTGCGAGGTCAGCCCGTAGAGGGCCATGGCCATAGAGCCTTCGCACATGGACACGTCGACGAAGCGACCCTTGCCGGTGCTCTCGCGCGCCGTGAGGGCCGCGAGGATGCCGACCACCGCGTAGAGGGACCCGCCGCCGACGTCGGCGATTTGCACACCGTGGACCTGGGGCGGCCCGTCGCCCGGGCCCGTGATGCCGAGGACCCCGGCCCGAGCGAGGTAGTTCAGGTCGTGCCCCGCCCGTTGGCTGAGGGGGCCATCCTGGCCGTACCCCGTGATCGCGCAGTAGACGAGGCGCGGGTTCTTTTGCTGCAAGACCGAGTAGCCCAGACCGAGGCGCTCCATCACGCCCGGACGGAAGCTTTCGACCACCACGTCATAGTGGGCAACGAGGCGCAAGAACGCCTCGCGCCCCTCGTCCTTCTTGAGGTCGAGGGAGAGGCTGCGTTTGCCGCGGTTGAGGCCGACGAAGGTCGCGTTCATTCCGCCCACGTGGGGAGGGAACGCGCGCATGTAGTCGCCGCCCCGGGGCTCCTCGACCTTATCGACCGACGCGCCGAGGTCCCGGAGGACCATCGTCGCGTAGGGACCGGGCAAGAGCCGGGACAAGTCGAGGACCCGGAGGCCGTCGAGGGCGCGGGGCTCGTCCGTCAACGGACTAGGGAAGAGCAATGGCGTTCAAGCCGGCGAACGGTGTGATTGAACGCCATTGCTTCAACCGAGGATGCCTTGGAGCTTGGTGGCCAGCATCGCGTTGCCAGTCACCTTGAGCTTGCCCTGGAAGTAGAGCTGCATTGCCGCGGTCGCGTTGCCGCTGATCTTGTCCCAGTCCTCGGCAGCGATCTCGAGGGTGCAGTCGGCGCTGCCCTCGTCGCCTTCGCGGACACCGATGTCATTCTTGCAGTCGACGGTCCAGGTGCCGCCATCATCGCCGCTGATCTTGAAGCAGAAGATTGCGCCGATGGCCTTGGACTTCTCTAGGTCGCCGGTGATCTTCGTCGGGATGGTCGTTCCGAAATCGGTCTTGGCGTCTGCCATGGCTCTACTCTCCTGGGATCTTCTGGATCTTTTGGATCTGGGGGT
>JAFDCW010000635.1 GCA_019312705.1 Deltaproteobacteria bacterium | reverse complement strand
CCGGCGCTCCTTGTGCTCATCGGGGAAGAGAACCGGAGGCGGAGGGCCCTGCATCAAGTCAGAGACGGACACCCCCGTGAGCCGAACCCCGGTCGCCCCCCTCGGAAATCGATCCAGGAGGGCGACCGCCGCCTCATAGATGGAGTCCGTGTCATCGACGGGCTCGGAAAGCCGCATTTGGCGCGTACGGACTGTAAAATCAGCGTATTTCAGCTTGGTCGCGACGACTTGGCCGCATAGGCCCGCCTGGACCAGGCGCCGGGCCACGCGCCGGGCCTGGGCCAGGAGGTGCCGCTCGACGTCGCACCGGGCCCGCAGGTCCTTTTCAAAAGTCTGCTCCGCGCCGACGGACTTGGCGGCTTCTCCTACGACGACCTCCCGGTCGTCCTCGCCTCGGGCTAGGCGCCCGACGCTCGCCCCCCAGCTTCCGAGGATGCGGGTGAGTTTGCCTTCCGGGGCCGTGGCCAGGTCCCCGATGGTCTCGAAGCCGTGCTCCCGGAGATGGGCCGCGGCCCGAGGCCCGACGCCCCACATGCGGTCGAGGGAGAGAGGCGTGAGGAACGCCGTGACTTCACCCGGGCGGACGACCGTCAGGCCGTCGGGCTTGTCGAAGTCGCTGGCGATCTTGGCGACGAACTTGCTGGGGGCGACCCCCGCCGACGCCGTGAGCTCGAGCTCGGACCGAATGTCCCGGCGGATGAGGGCGGCGATGGTCTCTCCATCGCCGAAGAGCTTCTGACTGCCGGTGACGTCGATGAAGGCCTCGTCGAGGCTGAGGCCCTGGACCAACGGCGAGTAGCGACGAAAAATCTCGAAGATATGCTTGGAGACCTCCGCGTAGCGTTTCATGTGACCGCCGACGACCACAGCGTCCGGGCACCGACGCAGCGCCTCGACCATCGGCATGGCAGAGTGAACGCCGAAGACCCGGGCTTCGTAGCTCGCCGCCGAGACCACTCCGCGCTTCGACCGACCGCCCACGACGACGGGCTTGCCCCGGAGTGACGGGTCGTCCCGCTGCTCGACGGAGGCGTAGAACGCGTCCATGTCGACGTGGAGGATCTGTCGCGGCGAAGGGCCCACGGCAGTGTTGTAGCGCACCCACCTTGTGGCCGCAGGGGGCTGACTCAGGATACAATGCAGCCATGCTTCGCCTCGTGCTCGCCGCCCTCGTGCTCCTCGGCTGCGGCGACAGCGCGCGCCCCGAGCCCGATTCGGGGCCGCCGCCCGACGCCGGGCCGTCCAACGAACCGCCGGCGCCGCCGGTCTTCGGGCCTTGCCCAGCGGGTTGGCGACTCACCGAGGCGGAGGTGCCCGTGTGTGAGCCGTGGTCCGAGGCGAACCCGGCGGCATGCACCGGGGCGCTGGGCCGATTCGCAGGGTCCGACGAGTGCGTCTCGCCGGGGACCGAATGCCCGACCGGAGACTGGCAAGAAGACCTCCTGCCGCCCGATTGGGCCGCCACGCCACGGCGGCTCTACGTGCGCGCCGGCGCGACGGGCGGCGTCGGCTCGGCGGCCTCGCCCTACGGGACCATCAACCAGGCTCTCGTCGCCGCAGCCTCTGGGACGACCGTCTTGGTCAGCGCGGGCACGTATGACGAAGTACTGCGCCTCCGAAATGGGGTGCGCGTCTGGGGCGCCTGCCCCGAGGAGACGACCTTGCTGAGCAGCGAGCCGCGCGAAGGGACGGGGATCGTCAACTTCGTCGAGGGCGAAGCGGGGCTCGGCAATGTGCGCCTCGGGACGAGCCCACGGCCTGGAATCATCGCCTCCGGACCGGACGTCTCGGCCGATGTTCTGGGCGTCGCCGTCACCGGCGCAGAAACGGCGGGCGTCTTCGTCAGTCGCGAAGCGCGGCTACGTGCCCTGAACCTGATCGTCGCCGATACACGCTCGCGCCCATCGGACGGTTGGATCGGCCGGGGAGTGGACGTTTACGACAGCGGCGACGTGCTCATCGAACACGGCGTCATCCGCGGCAACCAAGACACTGGCGTGAGCGCCCTGGACAGTGGCACGCGAATCGAGCTCCTGGACCTCGTCGTCCGGGACACCCTGGGCCGGTCGTGGGACGGCCTCTTCGGGCGGGGCATCGTCGCGGATGCGGGAGCGAGCGTCTCCGGCTCCGAAATCGTGGTTCTGAACAACCTCGACGTCGGCGTAGCAGGCCTCCGGCGCTCGGTCATCGCGCTCAATCAGCTCTTGGTTCGCGGAACGAAGAGCGATGTGATGGGGCAAGCGGGGCGGGGCGTCGCCGTCCAGGGAGCCGACTTCCGGGGCAACCGGGTATTCATCGACGACAGCCGCGGCGCTGGCCTCATCGCGCTGAATCCCTCCGAGGTAAACATCTCGCATCTGGTAGTCCGTGACGTGCGAGGTCGAGCCCTCGACGAAGCCTTCGGCCGAGGGATCGTCGCGACCGCCGGCGCCACCATCGAGGCCGACCATGTTCTGGTGCAAAACGTCCGGGAGGTCGGCGTCACCGTCGACGGCGGGTCCACGGCGACCCTGACCGACGTCGTGATCGAGGACACCCTCCCGTCCGACTGCGTGCCCGCCTGCCTGGACCTTTTCGGCATCGGTGTCTCGAGCTTTGGCGTCAGCGCCCTCGACCTCACCCGCTTTCGCATTTCGCGCTCCGCCCTGGCCGGAGTGCAGATCGGAGACCCCCCGCCGGGCCCCGCGGCAGTGGTTTCGTTGACCGATGGAGAGATCGCGGACGCCCCCATCGGCGTCAACCTCCAGCCGACCAGCTACGACTTCGATTCGTTCTCTACCAGGGTCTCCATTCGGCGCGTGGATCGCACGATCGACGCGACGTTCCTGCCCCTGCCGTCCATCGAGATGTAGGAAGCAGAGCGGGAACGGGACACGGGCACTGCAGCCCAGCCGCCGCTCAGCGACGGAACCGGCGCCATCCGAGAGAGAGCGCGAACAGGGCGAAGGCGAGGAAAGCTGTCGCACCGCCTCCTGGGCCGCTCACGGCACAGGACGCGCAGCCGCCGTCGACGCGCGCAGCCGGGGGCGCATCGCTGCTGCCGCCGCCGCCAGGGGGGACGGCCGCAGCCGGAGCAGCACCGCCGGCTGGACCGGGATCGTTGGGGTGCACGGCCTCTCGGCGACCGGCGACCACCCCAATCGCCGGAATGTCCTCCGCGACGAGCAAGCCGATGGAGCTCACCGCCGCGACGTCCGCCGGGCGCTCCGGGGCGCCAACGGCATCGCCCGCGCCGTCTCCGCGGAGCAGCCGATTCGGCGCTCCCCAAACGGGCATCGGTTGTCCCGGGGGTCCGCCCCAGCGGCCTCGAAGGGGCTCGGCGCAGCTGATCTCGCCCTCCCACGGATGAAGGATCCCGTAGCGGCCCTGGAAGTTGTTCTGGGAGCCCGCCCCGGCCCCCTCCTCGTCGAAGGCGCCTTCGGCGTTCGGTGTGCCACGGCCCCCGACGATCGGCGGGGCCGGGCGAAAGACGAGGTCCTCGCTGAGGCCGTCGGCGCCGTAGCGGTAGTGCAGGCGCGTGAACACGAACCCGAAGGCCTATCCCAGGAACACATCGGCGCCGAGGGACGTAAACTCCTGGATATCGAGAGCCGGCACCG
>JAFDCW010000634.1 GCA_019312705.1 Deltaproteobacteria bacterium | reverse complement strand
CCCCGCATCGACCACCGACCACCCCCCCGAAGACCCCGCGGCGGTGCGACTGCTGACCACGGTAGAGAGCACGGTGAGCGCACAGTCGGCGACGCCGGCGGAGCCAATCACGGTCTGCGTGTAGTCGTGAAACGTGTAGTTTCCCGGACGCATTTCGGTGACACCGGTGAGATCCGTTACGGCGGACATGGTCGGCGTCGAACCAACGCTCACGTGGTCTACCGCCATGCCCTCGCCCCGGAGCCGGCGCGCGAAGCCGACAACCGCCACCCGTTCCTCTTCGGCAATCTCGGCGAGGCGGGCCCCGCCGCGACACTGGTAAGAGTGGCCGGCGTGGGTCAGCACGCCTTCGAGGCGGAGGATCCGTGACGCGGCCAGGCGCTCGCCGAGACGCAAGGCGTCGTCCCCGGCGGGGTCGACGCCGGCCCGGTGGTAGCCGCAGTCGACCTTGATCCACACGGCGACTTCGACCCCGACCGCCTCGAGGGCGTCGATCGCCCCCAGCGAGTCCACCACCACCGTGAAGCGCACACGCTCAGCGAGCTCGCGCACTTCGTCGACCCGGCTCGGGATGAGCGGGAAGGCCCAGAGGATGTCGTCGAAACCGTGGTCGGCGAAGACCCGGGCCTCGGCGAGGGTCGACACGGTGATGCCCTCGCCGCCGGCGCTCCGCTGCAGGCGGGCCACCTCGATGCACTTATGGGTTTTGATGTGCGGCCGGAGGCTCACGCCGAGGCGGCGGGCGCGGGCCGCCTGCCGAGTGATGTTCTCCTCGAGGACGTCGAGGTCGAGGAGGAGCGCCGGGGTCGGCAGCTCTCGAACCGAGACCATCACGGTCAGCTGTGCAGCGGGACGACCGGCGCGTCGGGATGACGGCGATAGAGAATGATGACCCGCCCAATGAGACCGATCTGGTGGGCGTCGGTCGGGTCGGCGAGCAGCGGCCCAGCTTCCTTGCGAGGCACGGGGCAACCCTCCGAGAGCTTCACTTTGATGAGCTCGTGGTCCGTGAGCGCCTGGTCGATGGCGGACAGAACCGTGTCGGTGATGCCTTTGCCGCTGATTTGCACCAGGGGCTTGAGCCCATGGGCGAGGCCCTTGAGCTGGCGGCGCTGCTTTCCGGTGAGATTTTCGGGGCGCTTCATGGTTCGATTCCGGCGGGGGTTACCAGGAGGGACGCGGGCCGGCAAGCCGACGGCTCATCTCACCGAAAGAGATGCATCGCGGACTCGAGGGGCGCCTGGCATGGCGCCCCGTCGGCAAAGCGGAAGTCCACGAGGCCGGCGTCGTTCGCAACGAGGGCCGTCGCGGACCGGGTGCCGTACGTCGGCGTGTGAATACATAGCGCCTGGAGGGCCTGAACCAAGGCGAGGTTGAAGAGCGAGTCGGCGGGGGGCGGCTCGAGTTGACCCAGGGGCGGAACCGCGTGGTCGCTCAGGAGAATGCGGACCGGCTCCCAGAGCGTCGCCCCGGACGCGTCGAGGACGGGGCCGCTCAGGGCCTCGGCGCGTTGGGCCTTGGGAAACTCCTTCGAGCCGAGGCGGTCGTTGGTCAAGACGTGCACGCCCTCGGGGAGGGCTTCGCGTTGCACCTTCACGGCTTCAGTGCGGGCATAGGCGACCTCGACGCCCCGAGGATCGCCGTAGATCAGATTGAAGGGGTTGTATTGGCTGGGGTCGAGGGAATCGAGCAGGTTCCGAACGGCGGCGACGGTGCCGCATCGGAGCGCCTCGATGGCAATCTCGCCTCGGGACGAAAGGCTTGGATCTGCGCCACGAAAGGTCCGCTGGTTGGTGAGGCCGACAAAAAATCCGTCCGCTGTGGCACCAAACCACGTGCCCCCGCCCTTCACGTCGCGGCCCCCGACGGCCCCGGTCTCGGCGGTCAGGACCTGCGGGGCCTCGGCCTCCCGCGCGTAGAACTCGTCGCGGTTCGCGGCAACGACCAGACTGGCGTCCGGGTGGATTCGGGACAGGACGACGATGGTGCACATGGAGAGCTCTCAGCCTCGCCGTTCCGCTGTCGCCAACCGCTCGGCCCGAAACACCGTCGGCACCCTGGGGCTGACCCCGTGGCTCCGGGCCCAGTCCACCGAATCGGTGTCACCGGTGAGCTCGTAGCCCGCGGCCCGGAGGCGCGCACCGAGGACGTCGGTCGGCATGGCGCCGACGAGGGGCTCCCCGAGCAGCGAGAACGCCCGGGCGGCGAGGGCCCGGGACAGGTGCCCGAACGCTAGGAAGTCGGGCCTCATGTACGTGAGGGAGAGCCGACTCCCGGCCGCCGAGCGATCACCAATCTCTTGGAGGGTGAGCTCCATCGCCTCGGGCATGAGGTACATGGTGACCGCCTCCCAGAGCCAGTGGGTGGGCAACGCTGGGTCGAAGCCGAGGGTGTCGAGGCGTTCTCCGAGGTCGTCTCGTTCGAAGTCTACGGGCACAAAAACGTGGCTCCGGCTGAGGGCAGGTTTGCCAGCGATGCGGGCGCGCTTGTAGCTCTGGGTGGCCGGGTGATCGACCTCGAAGATCCGAGTCGGCGTGAGCTCGGCCATGCGCCAGGGCCGCGCGTCGAGGCCGGCCCCGAGAATCACGAGCTGGGTCGCCCCCCCGGTCACCGCCGAACGGACGAGCTCGTCGATGGCGGCCATGCGCAGAGCGACGTGGTCGACGAGGCCCGCGGATAGCACGCGGGCGGCGATGCGAAGCATCGGTCGGGTACGCCCTCCCGCATCGAGGGCGCCTAGGGCCGTGCCCCATGGAAAGGGCAGGAGGTCCCGGGCATGGGCGTCCCGGTGGTCGTCGGAGACGCCGACTCCCCGACCGAAGGAGACCACCGCGGCGGTCGTACTGGGACGTTGGCGTCGCATGCCCACAGCATGCCAATAAAAAGCGGGCGGAGCCGCCCAGAAGCGACCCCGCCCAAACCGGCTCGGATGGATGGAGGAAGAGCCGGGATGATTCTCGATGCCGTCGTGGGGGCTTCAGGGGCTCCCGGGGTCGCTGCCGCCGGTCATGGCGCACTCCCCGGGGCCTTGACCGTCGACCCCTGCACCGTGGGCGACGCACTCGTTCGAATAGGTAACCCCGTCACAACCGCACACCGGCGCGTAGATGAGGCCGCAGCCCGTGGGCCTCAGCGCGCACACGCCTCCGCCATCGGCAAAGTCGCAGCCCGTGGAGTCACCGAAGTCGCAGAACTCGTCGTCCGCGCAGGTGTCTCCTGCCCAACCGCCGCAGGCCACACCGGTGGGCGGGGGCGGAGGCATCTCGCAGATCGCTACCTCGCTGGCGGTGACCCCCGCCGCGTTGGCGATGCACTCGTTGCAGTAGAAAGAACCATCACACCCACAAACGCCCGGGCAATCTTCGAAGCAACCGTCGGGACGGGGCCGACAAACGCCTCCCTCATCGGCCGCACCGCAGGACGGGCCGAGGTCGCAGAACATCTCCCCGGGGCAATCATCGGAGCCCCGGCCGCCACAGTAAATATCGGGCGGCCCACTGTCGACGCAGGCGATTGCGGGACAATCCAACCCCGGAGAAGTGCAGATCCCGCAGCTCGCGTTGCAGCAGACCTGACCGGCGCCGCAGTTGACGGGGCCGCAGGCCT
>JAFDCW010000633.1 GCA_019312705.1 Deltaproteobacteria bacterium | reverse complement strand
CACGCCATCATGGGCATGGCCCTCGAGATCCGGGACCAGAACCCCGACATCCCCGTCGTCTTCGTGACGATGGACTCGAACCTCAGAATTCGCGCCGATGCCCTCGGTCTCATCGCGGAGAACTACGAGGGCGGGCGCATCTCGATCGACGAGCTCTACCGGGGCATGGTCACCCTCGATGTGAGTGCCGAACTGGTCGACCGCCTCGGGCGTCGCGAGGACGTGCCGATGGGCGACATCGACGCCCCCACCGACCAAGCCCACCCCCACGCCGGGATAGTCTTCCGCGATCGAGATTCGGCGAAGCATACAGCCCTCGGCCGCTACGACGCGGCGCGCGGTGTGGTGGTCCCCTTGCGCATCAACCGCGAGGGGGCGTGGGGCGTCCGGCCCCGCAACATGGAGCAGCATTTTGCCCTCGACATGCTGCTCAGCCCCGACGTGCACCTCCTGACCCTGGTGGGCAAGGCCGGGACCGGGAAGACCCTGCTCACCCTCGCGGCGGGGCTGAAGTCGGTCCTCGACGACGGGACCTATTCGCGCATGTTGGTCGCGCGCCCGATCTTCCCCCTGGGCAAGGACGTGGGTTTCCTCCCCGGCACCATCGAAGAAAAGCTCACCCCCTGGATGCAGCCGATCTTCGACAACCTCGAGTACATATTTTCCACAGGTCGCACACGCATGAGCAGCGGCCGCGACTGGTCCGAGCTCGTCGCCTCCGGGACGTTGCAGGTCGAGCCGCTCACCTACATCCGCGGGCGGTCTCTGCCCAACCAGTTCTTGATCATCGACGAGGCGCAGAATCTCACCCCCCACGAGGTCAAGACGATCATCACGCGCTGCGGCTCGGATACGAAGATCGTGCTGACCGGGGACCCGTATCAGATCGACAATCCTTACGTCGACGTGGCGAGCAATGGTCTATCGATCGTGGCGCAGCGCTTCCGTGACGAACGGATCAGCGGTCACATCACGATGACCAAGGGCGAGCGCTCGGAACTCGCGGAGCGGGCCACGGAGCTGCTTTGACAGATCGCCCTCGGCGGTCATGCTGATCCGAGCCCTCGGATGACTGACCCCCGCCATACCCTCGACGTTTATCTCGGCAAGCTGCACCAGGTGTCGTGCCTGCTTCCCGCGCTGACCGCGCGGAACGGGCACGTCGAACGCAGGCGCCTGGTGGCGGCAGTTTGCCGCGGTGACGTCGCCACCCCGCGCTTCGAATCTTCCCCGCGCAAAGTCCCGTCGGACGTCTATCGGCTCCTCGACGCGGCGCGGAAGCTCGCCGAGGGCGTGCCGGCAGGGGACCTCTACCTGGCCCGCCTCGAAGAGCTCGAGCTCGACCTCGGCATGCTCGAGGCCCTCGGTGACCCGCGGCGTATCAGACCCCTGGCGGCCCGACGCTTCGGGAGCGGTCGTGAAGAGGTTCCCCTCGGGAAGGGCACGGCTCCGGTAGCGGCCCTCGCGCGCCGCATCCTCGATGAGGTCGCGGGCTCGCCCGAGCCCCGCACGCTGCCGGCGACCAGCCTACCCGGGGAGCCGTCCTTCGGTGAGCTCATCAAGCGCGTAGCGCGCCACGCTGGCCTCGAGGTATCGGTCCGCGTCGAGGCGCGGCTCTCGGCCGGAGCGGCGACGGGCGAGAAGGTCGTCTTCATCGCGGACCGAGATTTCGGTACCCGGGAAGTGCTGCGCCTCGCCGTGCACGAAGTGTTGGGCCACCTGACCTCCGCCGCCAATGGTCGCGCCCAGCCCATGCGCCTCTTCGAATACGGCACGGCGGGCTCTTTTGGCGACCAAGAAGGAATCGCCCTCTACCTCGAAGAACAGGCAGGCGTGCTCGATGGATATCGCCTGCGCACCCTCGCGGCCCGAGTTTGGATGACCGAACGGCTGCACGCCGGCGCGACATTTCAGGACTCGGTGCGCATCCTCGCCCGGGACCACGGCTTCGCCGCAGATGACGCGGTGGCCGTCGCCGAGCGCGCCTATCGGGGCGGTGGCGTCGCCCGCGACGTCGGTTATCTGCGAGGCTGGATGCGTGTTCGCCACGCCATCGCCAACGAGGGAGCTACCGTCGATGAGCTGCGCGCGGGGCGAGTCGGTCTCGCCGACCTCGAGACCATCCGCGATCTCCGGCCCTCGGGCCTCGCCCGGGTCGCCCTCTACCGGCCGAGCTTGGCGTACAGCTTGGGTCCGACGGATGGCGGGACGAGCCTGCTGACTTCCCCCCCGAGCTTCGCCGCCTCTTTGACCAGGTTGGAGCTCACGTAGAAGTTCGCGTCGTTGGCCATGATGAACATGGTCTCGATCTCCGGCGCGAGGTGTCGGTTCATGTTCGCCATCTGCAGCTCGTACTCGAAGTCCGCGACCGCCCGCAGACCGCGGAGGACCACCCGGGCCCCCTTGTGGTTGCAGTAGTCGACGAGCAGGCCTTCGAAGCTGTCGACCTCGACCCTCGCCTTCTGCGCCTCACCTTTGTTGGAGGTCTTACCGACCGACTCACGGATCATCTCGATGCGTTCTTCTTCGGTGAAGAGCGCCGACTTTCGGGGGTTCGACAGGACCGCGACGATGATCCGATCGAAGGCCACCAGCCCGCTCTCGATGATGCTGACGTGGCCGTTGGTGATCGGGTCGAAGGAGCCGGGGTAGATGGCGGTCGTCATGTCGTCTCGGCCTCCGCCGGCGAGAGGAAAGCGACGGCAGTGTCACCATACCGGTAGGAGGCCACCACGCCTAGGGTCGCGGGGAAGGTGAGCTCATCCCGGGCGGCGTGCTCGAAGACGATGAGCCCCTCCCGGTCGATAATGCCCTTGGCGGTCAAATGCTCGAGCAGGGCCGGGGCCTCGGCCGCCTCGCGGTACGGCGGGTCGACGAAGACTAGGTCGAAGGGGCCCCTCGGGCCGAGCCGCTCGGCGACGCGCCCCGGTGCCGTGAGCAGATCGATGGCCGCCGTCGCGAGGCCCTCGAGGCCGAGGCTCGCTGCGTCCGCTCGGATGGTGGTCACGCACTTCCGGTCGAGGTCCACGGCGAGGGCGGACTCTGCTCCGCGGCTGAGGGCTTCGAAGGCGAGGGCGCCGGTCCCGCTGAAGAGATCGAGAACCCGGGTACCATCGACGCGCCCCCGGGCCTCGAGGGCCGAGAAGACCGCTTCGCGGACTCGCTCAGCGGTGGGGCGGGTATTCTTGGCGTTTTTTCCGGGGCCGCGAAAGCGGCGACCCGAAAGGCGCCCACCGACGATGCGGAGCGCCATCAGCGACTAGATGCGAATGGCGTGAGTGAACGGCATTGGGTTAGAAGGTGCCGACGGCGGTGAGGAACCCGCCTTCGGTCGAGAACGACGGCACGATGGCGACATCGTTGACCGCGTCGGCGTCCTCCTCGTCGTCATCGTCGAGGAGCAGGAAGAGCAAGCCGCTCGCGAGGCCGGCACCGAGCGATACGAGGCCGACGACCTGAACGGCAAACCAGGTTTCGCCTTGGGAGCAGAGGCTCGCTCCGCCATCCCACTCCCTCATGCCCATGGCGGACCAACTCTTCATTTCATCGCACGCATTGTGGTCGGGAATATCCTCTACTGGAATGGCGTACACGTCCCGGAGCTCCACA
>JAFDCW010000632.1:3647-4353 GCA_019312705.1 Deltaproteobacteria bacterium | reverse complement strand
GGGCCACCGCCGCCGAGGAGGGGCCGTGGGCCGGGTTGGCGGCGATGCTCCGCCGGAAGTGGCGCAGGGCGGCGCTCGAGTTGCCTGCAGTCTCGGCCTCGCGGCCGGCCGTGCCCTCTTCGAGGGCCCGAGCCCGGCGGGTCCGCATGCGCTCTTCGGCGTAGTGCCGGGCGCCATCCTCGTCCCCGAGGAGGAAGGCGCAGCGCTCGGCCTCGAAGGCCACGTATTCATCCTGGCGGACTTCGGCCTCGAGGGCGGGGGTGGCCATCAGCCCCTCGCAGTCGTCGTCCCGGTAGGCCTGGAGCACCTCGAAGAGCGTCGCGTCGCCGGGGTCGTCGACGACCCTCGCGACCTCGAGGGCGCGGTCGATCTGTGCGTCGTCACCGACCGCGAAGGCGGCCGAGAGGTAGGAGCGGGCCTGGTCCGGAGCGGTCTCACGGTCGCCCGCGACCGCGAGCAATTGATATAGGGCGCGCTCCGCGTACCGGAGGTCGTCCGCCGCTTCGGCGGCATCCGGGTCTTCCGAAACGTCGTAGTGCCCGAGGGCTCCCCGGGCGTCTCCCCGGGCCTCGGCCACCCGGCCGAGGATGAGTTCGCGCTCCGAGCGGCTCAGGTCGAGGGCGGGCAAGCTCCGCGAAAGCCGCGACAGCCCCTCGGCGCGGTTCTCCACTTCGCGAATGCGCGCCAACAAGATGTCGTCGCGTCG
>JAFDCW010000632.1:0-3610 GCA_019312705.1 Deltaproteobacteria bacterium | reverse complement strand
GGAAACACCGCTGGGCGTCTGGGCGAGGGTGAACTCGAGCAGCGGGCGATCATCGGTGATGAGCGGGGCGTCGGCGCCGAAGGCCGCGAACCCGGCCGGATCGAGCTCGCGAACCGCCGCCAGGTCGACGATGTGGTCGAGTCCCTGGGGGTTCATGTAGGGCCGCAGCTCCGCCGAGGTGACGCGCTCGGCCACGGTCTCGTCGAGGGGCAAGGGCGACCGGCTCGCGACCAGGATGAAGCTCGAGTCCTCGACCACGAAGGCGTGGCCGTAGGGGAAGACCGAACGCAGGGTCGCGGTGACCGTCTCGAGGGTCGCGAGCTCGGTCCGGAAGAGGTTGACCCAGATGCACATGAGCCCGTCGTCGGTCAGGGCTCGGGCCGCCTCGGCGAAGAACTCCTTCGTATAGAGCGCGCTCGAGCCGGCGAGCCAGGGGTGCGAGGGCTGGCTGACGATGGCGTCGTAGACCCCGGGGGGAGAGAGGACGAGGCGTGCCCGGGCATCGTCGACGACGAGCGTCGTGCGCTCATCGTCCAGAGGGAACGGCTCACTCTCGTGCTCATAGAGGCGCCGGGCGGCGGTCACGACCGCGCCTTCGAGCTCGACGACATCGAGGGCCTCCCAGGGCCCTCCGAGCATCACGGCGGCGGTGTGGCCGGCCCCGAGGCCGATCACCATTGCGCGGCCGTGTTCCTTCGCAAAGAGCGTCGGCAGGCTGCCCAGCATCGAGAGTTCGGCGCCGAAGCCGGGCGGGTCGCCGCCGAAGCCGGACTCGGGGCGGCCATCGTTGTAGAGCCGCCAGAGGCCGTCCTCGTCGGTGATGGTCACCGTGGTATTGCGCCCCTCCTCGAGAAACTCGATCTGCGACTCCCAGGTGGACTCGGCGGGCCCGGCGATGATCGCGTTGGTGGCGTCGTTTCGTGCGTGCAGCAGGAAGGGCAGGTTGATGGAGGGCTTGGCTACGAAGATGGCCACCGCCCCGGCGAGGGCGAGGGCCACCGCCGCGATGCGCGGCACGAGGCGGGTGAGGGAGCCGACGTAGGCCACCGCCGCGGTCGTGAGGTGCAGCGCTGCGACCGCCATCAGGGCTCCCTCGATGCCGACGAGGGGTACGAAGACGAACCCGGCCAGGACCGACCCGAGCAGCCCCCCGAGGGTATTCCAGGCGAGGACCCGGCCCGCGTTTCTGGCCGCCGACTCGGCGCCGCCCCCCGCGAGGCGCCACGCGAGGGGGATGCTCGTGCCGAGGGCGAGGGAGAGGGGAAGCAGGAGTGCGGCCGCGGTCGCGAGGATGGTCCAGGTGCGATACGGGTCGAGGTCGGCTTCGCCGGATACGAGGCCCAGAAACCGGGGCAGGTGGGGAGCCAGTGCCATGGAACCGACCGTCAGCGCGGCGAGGGTGGCCTGCAGGAACCCGAAGAGGCGCCCCGGATCCATCGTTCGCCCGAGCCTTTCGGCGATGACGCTTCCGCCTGCGATTCCGACGAGATAGCAGACAAGCATCGACGCGAACGCAGGTGTGGTGCCATGCACGACGATGCGCAGGACCCGCGTCCACAGGACCTCGCCGCCGAGGGCTGAGAGACCTGCCATCGCGGCGAGGCTGCAGGCGAAGGCGACTCGGGAAGGGCGGCCTTCGATGGCGGGGAAAGAACCCGCGGGGGCTGGGTGGTTCTGGTCGTCTTGTTCGTTTGAGTCGTCTTGGGACGGCAACCCCGCGGGGATGCTCGCCGCTTCTTCGTCGGCCGCGACCTGGCCGCGGGCGCGGTAAAGCGCGAGGACCAAGAGGCCTCCGGCGACACTCGCCCCGGCCGCAGAGATCAGGGTCAGTCGGTTCCCGAGGGTGGGCAGGAGATAGAGCCCCGTGACGCCGGCCCCCGTCGCGGCGCCGAGGGTATTGACCACGTAGAGCGACGTGGCCTGACTGGACCACGTGTCTCCGGTGCGCGCCACGACGCGCACCAGGATGGGCAGTGTGGCGCCCATCAGGATCGTCGGCGGCAGAAGCACCGCGAGGGCGAGCACGAAGCGAATGGCCGTGACCACGCCGAAGCCGGCCCCGGCCCCGACGTTGGTGTAAAGCGCGTGCACGTTGGGCACGAGGAGCAGCGAGAGCAGGGCCCAGAGGCCGATGGCCACCTCGAGGCCTGCGTAGGTCCAGACCGGGAAGCGCAGGCGGTCGGCGACTCGGCCTCCAACCGCCGAGCCGATGCCGAGCCCTAGGAAGAAGGCGGCCAGGACGGTCGCGACGGCGAGGTCTCCCACGCCGAAGACGCGATCCAGCATGCGCCCCCAGGTCGTCTGGTAGGCGAGGGCGGCCCCTCCGGAGAGGAAGAGGGCGACGTAGAGGCTCAGCTGTCGGAGGTTGCGCAAGGGCTTTTCGGACACGGGGGCTTGGCGCGCGCATGGTAGCCGCTTGACGGCGCTTGTCAGAGGTTCTAGTTGGCGAGGACCTTGGCTGAGGGAACAGCACCGCCGGTCCGCTATGGGAAGCTCGCGCAAAGGGTCCCCGATGGCGATCTGAAACTCCCGGTTCTCTTCCCAGAAGGGCTCTCAGACGGCCCCCTCGAACTCGACGTGGGCTTCGGCCGGGGCGCGAGCCTCTTTTCCCGGGCCGAGGCCGCCCCCGAAAGCCGCCTCATCGGCATCGAGATCAAGTCGAAGTGGGCCTTCAAGGTCGAGGAGCGCCTCCGGAAATACGGCCTCGACCGGGTCCGGGCCTTCGCCGGGGATGCTCGGGAGATCCTGCACCGAGCCGGCCCCGACGGGTGTCTCGACGTCGTCTTCCTTCACTTCCCGGACCCCTGGTGGAAACGACGCCACGACAAGCGTCGCGTCCTCAACGACGCCTTCACCGATGACATCGTCCGGCTCCTCCGGCCCGGCGGGGTCTTCTACGTGCAGACCGACGTCGAAGACCGCGGCGTCATGTTTCGCGATCTGCTGCGCGACCACGGCGCCTTCGAACTCGAGGGCGAGGACGGGTTCGTCGCCGACAACCCCTACGGGGCCCGATCGAATCGCGAGATTCGGGCCGACGAAGACGGACTGCCGGTGTACCGCATCGTGGCGCGGCGGCGCTGAGGCCGCGATAACCAGAGCCCGCCGGGCCCACCGGAGTCGCTTCAGAAACCCAGCTGGACCGTATCGTCGACACTGCGCGCTTCGCTCCTGGCGACGAGGCGGGCGGTGAGGTCGTGCAGCCGGGCCCGGGCGACATCGTTGCGGGGCTCGAGGGTAATGACCAGACCGATCATCTCGATGGCTTCGAAGAGGCGGCCCGCGGCAGCCAGGGTCTCACCCTGGTTGAGCAGCTTGCTCGCCCAAACGTCTTCCTCGCCGATTTCGATGATCTCCTCGACGCGGGTGTCCACGAAGAGATCGGGAACCTTCTCCGTCGCTAGGTCGTCGTCGAAAGACTGGCGCCTAGAGCGCGTGGGTTCGCGTGACGTCACGGGCCCTAACCCACGCAAGAATCGTCCCAGGGCGGCCGGCGCCGTTCTGCCCCTTTTTCTGACCGAGCTTGGGGGGGGCCTCCCCCGATGCCCACATCGCCCGGGGGTTGCTACCCCCGGGGGCGTCCGAAACTCTCGTGTCGCGTCCAGTTCGC
>JAFDCW010000631.1 GCA_019312705.1 Deltaproteobacteria bacterium | reverse complement strand
AGTATCGCCATTGGTTCTCTATCCGTCTCCGCGGTTCCGGCTCATCGGACGGTGTGACCACAGAAGAGCGCAGAAGTTCCCACTGCGCGAACTGCAACGCGGTGATGACCACCGCCCGCGACAGTGGGAGCGGCGACGACGACTGGTGACGAACGGTCTCGCCGGCGCAACCGTTGCGCGATATGGTGGGCCGGGCGACCTGGGCGGATGTGGCCCGGGGGATACGTAATGGTCAGGGCCGCCCTCCTCGCGGCGCTCGCGATCACCCTATGACGAACCCCTTCGCCGGCACGTTGTACGAAGAGGCGCGCATCGCGCGCGGTGCCGGCCCATCTGCTCCCCGGCCCCAGAGGGCCCGCTGATGCACCACGGGCCCGAACTCACGGCGGTCATCGTATTCTGCGCCGCGCTGGCGGTGGGTGCGCTCACCCGCGCCATCTCGAAGCGTACCAAGTTCCCCTACACCGTCGCGATGCTCGGGGTCGGTATGGCCGCGGGCCTCGGCCTCGAATATGGCGACGTCGAGGCGCCCGTCGCCGAGTTTCTCACCAGCGGCCACGCGCTCTCCGCCGACCTGATCATCTTCGTCTTCCTGCCCGCCCTCATCTTCGAGTCGGCGTTTGCCCTCGACGTGCACGCCTTCCGGAAGAACATCGGGTTCGTCTTGTTCCTCGCCGTGCCCGCTCTCCTGGTGGCAACGCTGCTCACCGCCCTCTGGATGCTCGGCGTCACGGCCGGGCCCCTCGGGCTCTCGGGATGGAACTGGGGCTGGGGCGCAGCCCTCGTTTTTGGCGCCTTGATCAGCGCGACGGACCCGGTCGCCGTCGTGGCGATCCTCCGTGAAGTGGGCGCGCCGAAGCGCCTCGGGTTGCTCATCGAGGGTGAGTCCCTCTTCAACGACGGCACGGCCATCGTCGCCTTTACCGTGCTCCTGAGCCTGCTCGCCGGCGGGGGCTTCGATTCCCAGCACGCCGCCTTCGAGCTGCTCCGCGTCGCGGGCGGCGGCGTGGCCGTCGGCCTGGTGCTCGCGTGGGTCATCGGCAACTGGCTCGCCCGTACCTTTCAGGATGCGCTGGTCGAGATCACCCTCACCTTGGTGCTGGCCTATGCGGCGATGATCTTCGCCGAAGCCGTCCTGCACGTATCGGGGGTGCTCGCGATCGTCACCGCGGGCGTATACCTGGCTGGCCCGGGCCGTACACGAATCAGCCCCGAGGTCGCCCACTTCCTGCATCAGTTTTGGGAGCTCCTGGCGTACATCGCCAATACGGTGATCTTCCTGCTCGTGGGTTTTTTGATCGCCTCCCACCTGCACACGGCGCGGCCGTCGACCCTCGGGGTCATCGCGCTGGGGTTTGTCGGCATCATCATCATCCGCTTTTTGGTGGTCTTCACCGTGCTGCCCATCGCCAACCGCCTGCTCGACCAACCCGTCGACCGGCGGAGCGCGGCGGCGATGGCTTGGGGCGGTTTGCGCGGCGCGGTCTCTCTCGCCCTCGCCCTCGTCGTCGCCCAGCATCCGGACGTCGACGAAGAGCTGGGCGTGCAAATCCTCAGCGTGACCGCGGGCATCGTCCTGCTCACCATCGCCGTCAACGGGACCACCACCGGGTGGTTCCTCCAGAAGCTCGGCCTGACCCGGATTGGGGCGGCGGAGGCGTTGGCCGACGTGCGCGCGGCGGAGCGCCTGCTGACGAACGTCGAGGCGCGAGTCGACGAAGCGGACGCGGACCCGGCGCTGCGGACCGTGCCGTGGCAGGAGGTGAGGGCGGGGCTTCGGGTGCGCCGTGTATCCATCGAGGAGGATCTCGGTACGACGCTCCAGCGCTTCGACGAGGCGGGGGCAATCGCCCGAGCGGCCGGCGTATGGCAGCGGGCCCTCGGGGTCGAACGCCGCTTCTATCGCGCGGCTTACATCGACGGCACCATCGGTCCGCGCGCCCTCGGCCGATTGGAGATCGAACTCGATCAGCATTTCGACCGCATCGAAGCGGATGACTTCGAGGCGCCGCCGAGTCGCCTCGCTGAGCCGGGGTGGGTCCTGGGCCTCGAGCATTGGGTTCGCACGCTTGGGCTGCCTTTTGGGCGCCTCGCGTTTCATGTGCTCTCGCTTCGATACGACGTCGCTCGGGTCATCGCCGAGGCCGCCGCTCGAGTCCGTTCGGAGCTGGTCGAGGTGCGCGCCGACGATCCCGAGGCCGTCGATAGCGTCTCCGCGGTCTACCGGCGCTACGCCGACGACGCGCTGCACGTGCTGGAGGACCTGCGCGTGCACATGCCCGAACTCGCGACCGCTATCGAGAGCCGTCTGGCCCGGCGCATTGCCTTGAGCTTCGAGAAGTCCGCCGTGGATGCCCTGCGGGCGGAAGGTGCCATTGGCGAGGCCGTAGCGGAGCGATTGTCGGCGGACCTGAAGCGCCGGGCGAAGGGGCTTCACTTCGCGGCTACCCGCGTCGAACTCCCGGAGACCGCAGAGATCTGCCGAGAGACGGCTCTCTTTGCCGACCTCGACGACGACGTCGTCGACGAGCTCGCCAAGATGACCATCGAGCAAGTCTTCGTCGAAGGCGAGGAACTCTTTCGGGAGCGCGACCGCGGCGACGGCATGTACATCGTGGCCCGGGGGGTCGTGGAGGTGTTCCATCCCGGCGTAGACGATGCCCCGGAGACGGTCCTCGCGAGCCTCGGCGGCGGCGACATCCTCGGCGAGATGGCCCTGCTCAGCGGCGAGCCCCGGACGGCGAGCGCCCGGGCGGCGACGGCCGTGACCGTGGGACGCATCTCCACCCGTGACTTTCGGCAGCTCATGGAGACCCGTCCGGAGGTGGAAGAGAAGATGTGGAGCGCCTTTGGTCGCCGGCTCCTCGACAACCAGCTGCGCGCGGGAGCGTTCGGCAATCTCACTCCCGCCGCGCGGCGACTGCTCATGGCCGGGTGCGCCGGCCGTGCCCTCAGTGAAGGCGCGAGTCTCATCGCGAGCGGAGGCGGGCTCTTCGTCGTCGACGGGGAGCTCGAGACCGAGGCGGGTGTAAGGCGAGCGGGTGCCCTCATCGACCCCGGGGAGAGCCTCCGGGCGCGCACCGGTGCCCGGGTGCTCCGGTTGCCACAACTCACCCGCGCATCCGGCGCGGAGGAGGAACGCGGTGCCCCTTAGGCGCGCGAGCATCGATACCCGCGACCTCAGCTACCGGAGCGGCGGCTTCAAGCGCCTATGGCTCGCGACCCTCGCGATCGGCACCGTGCTGACGGTCGCCTCGACGGGGTACTGGATCCTCGGGCAGCTGCACCACGGGGGCACGTTGACCCCGACGCTCCGAGAGCCATGGTCGGTCCTCGATTGCATCTACATGGTCATCGTGACCGTGAGCACGATCGGCTACACCGAGACCCTGCCCCTCAATCCGGGGCAGACCCTCGAGGTCTTCTCCGACATCCGTATCTACACCATGGCGGTGATTCTGCTCGCAATGGTGGTTGTTGGTTTTTCCGTTTCGTCGGCAACGGCGTTTCTCATCGAGGGTGACCTCATCAAGTTTTGGCAGAGGAGGCGCGCGGTGAAAGAATCGAGCAAGCTCTCGAATCACTACATCGTCTGCGGCGGTGGGGTGAC
>JAFDCW010000630.1 GCA_019312705.1 Deltaproteobacteria bacterium | reverse complement strand
GGCCCACACGGACGCGGATGTGCACAGGATGGTCACGACCCAGAAGGGGTTGAACACGAACTGAAGTAGGTGTCATGATCCCGCAGGACCTGCCGCCTATTTCCGCAAGGCGGCCGAGGGTGGCGGGCGCTGTTTCGGCCCGTTGTTTCCAAGGATAGCTGAAGCGTCGAGGGGGCGACAAGCGGCAAGCTCGGAGGTTGGGGCGAGCTCGTCGAGCTTCGCAAGGAGGATGTCGCGGACCGCTGCGATGCCGGTCGTGCCGAGCCGGTCGATGCAGGCGAGAGAGAATTCGGCGAAGACGCCGTGGGCGGTGTCACGAGCCACGGCGGGGCCGAGCAGTGCGAGGATGTGACCGAGGGCGGTGTCGAGCAGACCGGTTCCGATGCCGGTGCCGCCGAAGAGGAGCCGTCCCTGCTCGGGCCGCCACATGGCGGCGATGGCCACGAGGGCGTGGGCCAGAGCGGTGACCGGCTCGTCGCGCCGGGCCTGTTCCCGTGCCTGCTCGCGGGCGGTCTGCTCGTTGAGGCGGCGATGCTGATCGCGCTGTCGCTGCCTCCGCTCCGTCTCGCTCCGGTGCACCTCGTGGACGCGCCGGACGATGGCGGCGAAGTAGCTCCGCCGGTCTCGGATGTCGTCGCGGTGGACCTGGGCCCGGAATGCGTGCTCGGCGCGGTGGAGGACCTCGAGGGGGTATCGGCGCAGGGAGTCGACGAAGGTCTTGCGAGAGCCGGGCAGGTCGTAGATGTCGTGGAGGTGGGCGAGGAGCAGCCTGGCGCTCCGCTCGGTGGCACGGGCCTGCTCGCGATGCTCGGCAGCGAGGCGAGCGAGCTTCTCGGGGTCGAGGGAGCCGCGAGCGTCGATGGCCCGCCGGGCTGCCCGTGCGCCGTACTGGTAGGCGCGGAGCACCGAGGTGACGACGAGACGGGTCGTTGCGATGGCGAGAGCCGGGTCCTGAAGGGAGGGCAGCGCGGCAGCGATGCGGTCGGTCAGGTCGAGCAAGGGGCGGGCCACGACCTTGACCGTCTCGAAAGCCCTTTCGATCGTCGCCTTGGCCTGTGGATTCCCTTCGCGCTGGGGTGCGTGCTCGGCGTCGAGGGCGTCGAGGGCATCGACCGTGGCCTGGGCCATGTAGGGAGTCCCCTGGTCGACGATGACCTGGGCGCCGGGCATGTCGGCCAGGGATTCGGTCAAGACACGGGCGACGATCTCCGCGCTCTCGTGGTCATCGACGACGACCGAGTCGAGCAGGTCCTGGTCGCGACCGCCGACGTCCTGGGCGGCGACGAGCTTGAGGGAGAGGCCGAAGGCTGACAGGCCGGTGGTGTCGGCCGCGAGCTGGGTGTCGGGCAGGACGATGTCGAAGCCGAAGCGCGGGTGCCGAGGCGGGCGTTTGCGTGACCCTCGAGGCGTAGGCGGCGGTGCGACGACGGGCTCGTCCTGAGGCTGCTGCCGTCGAGGCGGGTCGGAGAGCCAGGCCCGCAGCGTGCGCGGCGGCAGGGCGAGGGCCTGGCAGAAGCGTTTCTGAGTGAGCCCGGCCGTGCCCTGGACGCGGAGCCAGGCGCCGACGACGAGGGCTCCCACGATGCGGCGGCGCAGAGGAATCCTCCCCAGGATAGAGGTGGCCGTCTCGAGTAGGACGCTGTGCAGAGCCAGCTCCGCCTGCCGCTCGTCTGCTGTCGTGTCCTTGCGTGGCCGACCCCTTCGGCTCAGCGCGGCCACGGTCGCCTCGGAGGGCTCGACGGCGCGACTGACGAGCCGGCTGAGTCGCTGGGGCGAGACCCCCTCGGCCTCGGCGGCCTGCTTCAAGGTGAGAGCCGTCCACTCCGGGTGCAGACGGTGGACGATCCCCAGAGCCACGAGGGCGAGCAAGGGGCTTGGCTTCGGAGGCGATATATGCGAACGAGACATGGGCGGTCTCGGTTGGTGGTGGTGGTTGGCAAACTTGCCTCTACCGTACCGATGACCGCCCGTATAGCGTCAGGGCTCGATGTTGCCGAGACGCACCCTGGCGCCGCAGAAGCGCAGCTCCACGGTCCGGTCGACAATGACGAGGCGGAGCACCTCGAGGGGGGCGCCCTGCTGCTGGCAGGACATCTCCTCGAGGGAGGCGCCCTGCTCGCCGAGCAGGGCGAGGGATCCCTGGCGCTGCCGACTGATGGCGTCGATGGCGGCGAGGACCCGGTCGGCGCGGGCGAAGAAGCGGTCTGCCGGCGTCAACCCATCGATGCCCATGTGAGCACGCCGCTCGTTGTAGTGCTCGAAGAACTCGGCGAGCCTGCGCGTGGCCGTCTCGCGGTCCTCGAAGTGCTCCACGTTCCAGAGCTCACGCCGGACCGTGCCGATGAGCGACTCGACCTTGCCGCCACCTTGTGGATGGTACGACCGGCCGACGATGTGGTCGATGAGCTCGGCCTCGAGGTAGGTGCCGAGCTCGCCCGAGTTGAAGGCCCCGCCCCGGTCGGTGCGCAGCGCCTCGGGCTTGCCGTGCCGGGCGATGGCCGCCTGCAGCGTCGCGATCGTCACCTCGGCCGAGGGCGAGTCGGCGACCGTGTGACCCACGGCGTAGCGGGAGAAGTCGTCGAGCACCACGAGCAGGTGGAGACGCTCGCCCGCCACCCGCAGCTCGGCGAAGTCCGCCTGCCACATGGCATTGCGCCGTGGTGCCTCGAACCGGATCGGCTCCGGACCCTCGGGCCGTGACCCACGGTGGACCAGCTCGTAGCCGTGCTGCCGGAGCACCCTGGCGATGGCCTTGGGCGAGACCCGCCAGCCCTTGAACCGCTTCAGCTGTGCCTTGAGCTGGGCGGGCTGCATGGAGGGGAACTTCCTCTTGTACTGGAGGATCGCGTCCACCTCGTGCTCGCCCAACCCCTGGCCCGGGTCTCGCGGAGCGTAGACCGAGCGGTCCGACGTACCGGCCTTCGTGGCCTCGACGGCACCACCAGCATCCTGGCCCCCGTCGGCACTGTCGCCGTCTACGTCGCCAGCCTCGTCGGTCTCGCTCGCCGCGCCACTGCCGCCTCGCCCTCGGAGGGCTACCACCGGCAGCTTCCCCTCGGCCTTCGCCTTCCGGTGCCAGAGCCGGAGCGACTCGGTCGAGCAGCCCACCGCGTCGGCCACAGCCTCCCGGGCCATCCCCGAGACGATGAGCTTGAGGGCATGCCTTCGCTCGCTCTCAGTGAAGTACTTCCGCTGCCGCTTCTTCGCCTTGGCTCGACCCCGGTCTGTACCGCGCCGCCGAGCGGGCTTGTCCTGCGCTGCTGCCTTGGACCTCTTCACGGTCACCTCCTCGCCGGCTACACCACCGGCATCGAGGCGCCCGCCAGGCCCTCAGCTCAGCTCAACGCTTGCGGACTTTCCAGGCCTTTTTGCGGCAAGAACTGGGGAGCTATGACAATTATTCAGGGGGGAGCGCTTGGCCTCTCCATCGACCCAGGAGTCTCTCTTGCACCTGAAGACACTGTCCTGCCTCGCCGTTGTCGGGTCCTTGGGCTTTGTTGGCTGCGGGGGGTCGTCCGCGCCGCCGCCCGAGTCGGCGGACAGCGCGGGCGCGACCGAGGGCGGGGCCGAGCCCGCTCCGGCCGAGTCCACCGATGAGGAGGCCATGGCCA
>JAFDCW010000629.1 GCA_019312705.1 Deltaproteobacteria bacterium | reverse complement strand
GCCTCCCTCGACGTAGCGCCGGACGACGGGGGCCTCGGCGAAACCACCGACCAGGGTCGCGGTCTGGCTCATCCCGTCGAGAACCGAAAGCGGCTCGTCGTCGATGGAGACCATCCACGGGCCGACGGAGCGCAGGTGGTCGAAGACCCCGGGCTTCTTTTCGCGCACGACGCGGTCGCCGGCGTAGAGGCGCTCGAGCCATCTTCGGGACTCGGGGAAGACGCCGCCCTCCGGGCGGATGGTCTTCAGCGGCCGCGGTCGGTCGGCGAGGGTGATGAGAGCTTCTTCGGCCTCCTCGGCCTCGTGGCGAGCGTCGAGGACGTCGAGGTCCGGGGCCACGAGGTTCGCCGCGAGCTTGGGGTTGAGGGCGAAGGCTCCGGGGAGGTTCTCTTGGATCGCGACGGGCACCGTGAGGTTCCGATGCGCGTAGCCGCCGGCCGGGCGGAAGTTGCCGGCGGTCCCGATGCCGCCGAAGGGCAACCGGGGGCTCGCCTGGTTGGTGCTGCGGTTCCAGTTGAGGATGCCGACGGGGGTCCCGTCGAAGTAGCGGTCGAAGGCCTCACGGTTCGCCGAAAAAACGCTGTGGGCGAGGCCCACCGGCGCCGCCCGGAGCGCGGCGATGGCCTCGTCGTCGTCCAAGAAGCTCTCGAGGTGCACGTCCGGGCCAAAGAGCTCTACGTCGGTGTAGCCGTCGACTTCGTGCAAGCCGTCGGGCAGCACGTGCAGTCGCGGCGCGAAGAAGTTTCCGCCCTCGGGGGCGCGGCCTCGGGCGACCTCTTCGGCCCCTTTGGCTGTGCCCTTCTCGATGGCCGCGTTCAGCTTGTCGACGGCGGCGCTCGTCGCCATCGGCCCGGCGAAGACCGAGGCGTCGTCCGGGTCTCCGTAGGCGAGGTTGTCGACCATGCGCCGGAGCGCATCGACGAGGGGAGCCTTCACCGACTGGTGCACGAGCACGCGGTCGGTGCAGGTGCAGCGCTGGCCGCTGGTGAGGTAGCCGCCGACGACGATCTCGTGAGCCGCCTGGCGGAGATCGGCGTCCTCCCGGACGATGCAGGTGTTCTTGCCGCCCATCTCGAGGGCGACCAGGACCTCCGGGCGGTCGAGCAGCGCTTCGAGGATCCGGCGTCCGGTCGGCCACGAACCGGTGAACGCGAGGGCCCGGAGGGGCTCGGCCTGGAGCAGCGCAGCCCCCGACACGCCACCGCCCTGGACGACGTTGAGCACGCCTTGGGGCAGCCCCGCCGCCTCGGCCGCCTCGGCGTAGCGTTGGCCGGCGAGGGGTGCCACTTCGCTGGGCTTCATGACGACCGTATTGCCGAGCATCAACGCCGGCACGACGTGGGCGTGGCAGAGGTGCAAGGGGAAGTTGAAGGGCCCGACGACGCCGACGACGCCGTGGGGGTGATGACGGAGGACCTCGTTGGGGTGTGTCGGGAGGGGCCCTTCGTGCAGGTCGGCGAGGATGCGGCTCTTCACCAGGTCGAAGCGGCCGACCAGCGCGCGGATCTCGGTCTTGGCTTCGGGGCGAAGCTTGCCAACCTCCCGGACGATTGCGTCGGCGAGCACGTCGGTGCGCTCGCGGATGGCTTCCCGGAAGCGCTCGAGGACTCGCACACGCTCGTCGAAGGACTTCGCCCGCCACGCCGGAAGCGCCTCCGCTGCGGCAGCGGCAGCAGCGTCCATGCGTTTCGGGCTAAAGGCCGTCTCGAGGACGGGGGCGCCAGTTACGGGGTTGAGAGAGACGAGGGACTCGCCCTCGGGAGCCAGGAAACGGCCGCCGATGAAATCGCCCAGAGATTCGCTCATGGGAGAGCCTCTAGCAGGGGTCCGCGTCATGGGGAAGGGCCAGGGCTGCGAGTGCGCGATCCACGGCCACGGAGGGTTTCTCGCTCCCGTGACCATGGATCACGCACTGGAGCTTCCCGCGAACGCCTCGCGCTCACCCCCATGGGTGCTACACCGCCGCACCACCGTGATCGACCATCGGGAAGAAGAGGAAGAAGATACGCGCAAGACGCGGTCGGAGCTCCGGGCCGGGCGCAAAGCGGTCCAGGCGGGCCTCGACGCGCTGACCATGCGCCTCGCGAAGCTGTCGCCGCGGATCCTCTCGGCCATCGACCTGGACGAGGACGTCGTCGAAGCCGTCACGACCCTCGCGAAGATCCCCCACGGCTCCGGCTACGCCCGCCAGCGACGTCTGATCGCGCGCACTCTGCGGGACTACGACGTCGAGGCCATCGACCGCCGCGTCGACATCGCCCTCGGCAAGCACGTCTTCAGCGCACGCCCCGGCAAGCTCGAACGCTGGAGGACGCGTCTGGTCGAAGAGGGCGACAGTGCCCTCGCCGAGCTTCTCGAGGAACACCCCGGTATCGACCGCCAGCGGGTACGCCAAGCCGTCCGCGCTGCCGTGACGGAACAGAAGAAGGGCGCCACCAGAAAACGCTGGAAGGTGCTCTACGAGATGCTGAGCAAGGCACTGCCCTGAGCGACGCGCGCCGGTAGCGCCGGGCTCGTCACTCGCAAGCTGCCGAGAGCGCCTCGGTGAGCTCCCGGAAGCGCGCCCGTTCGTCGTCGTTCCAGGCGTCGGAAGGCGGGCTCTGGAAGATCATTTCGTCGACGGCATCGACGGCGCGGTTGATGCTGCGAATCTGGTCGCCGGCGCTCAGGTGAACCTCGTCGGTCTGCTGGTCGATCGGGCCGCCCTCGCCGAGTTGACGCGACGGGAGAGGCTCGGGGCCGCAGCCCGTGCCCTCGAAGGAGCGGCCGTCGGCGCCCGGCGTGCAGCGGTGGGACCCTGAAGTCCCCGGTCCGTAGTAGGCCCCCTCGGAGCCACCGCCGTCGGCGAGGGTGCCGACGACGTAGGCGAGGGCCGCGGCGGCGGTGAGGATGGTTTCGCGGCGCTCGGCGTCTTCGACTCCCTCGCCGAGGGCAGCCACGGTCTCGCTGTCCTACGGCCGCCTCTTCGGGCTGGGCGTGGGATACCGGCAACGACGACCGATGGCTGCAACCCGTCGCCAGAAGGGAGGAGACCGACAAGAGCAGCAGCGCAAACCGGTGGCCGACCATGCACACAAGCATGGTTGATTCACATCGGTGTGGCCAGGGATTCACGACTCGTCGCTCGCGGGCGACGACCTTGGGCTTTCGAGCGTAGGGATGGACTGCTAGCCTGACTGTCATGCGAACCTGCTGGTTTTCCTCGGCGATGGCCTTGGCCGTGATGGTGGCCTACGGCTGCGGCACATCACACTCACCTGACGCGAGCGCCGGCGACTGCCCGTCGCCAATGCCAACCGGATGCGTAGAATGGGGCCCTGGGACTCCGGGAGACCGCTGCTGCGACAGCGTGCCCGCCCAGTGCATCGACGGAGTGTGGCAGTGCGACGTGGTGAGTTCGTCGAGCGGGACCTGCGAGAGTTCGTGCGGCGGCGGCGGAACCTGCTCCACTTTCCCGCCCACCTGCTACGAGGACCTCGGCGGGGGGTGCTGCGGCGAAGCGGTCGAAGCGGTCTGTGTCACTCCGGCCTACTCCTGTCCCGGAGGCAGCCTCGACAGCGCCGACTGCACCGCCATGGCCCCCGAGTGCGAAGGCGCGGGCCCCTGCGACGCGCTGGCCGAAGCCGACTGCATCGGTGATCCCACCTGCGCTCCCGTCTACGACGACTTCTGCTGCCCGGAGTGCATTCCCATCGGCGCTTGCGCGGACTGCACGGCGATCGCCATGTACCGATGTGCCCCGCTTGCCGAAGCGTGCGATTCGGACGTATGTGGAACGGTCCTTCCGGCTCACTGTGCCGGCTCGGTACCGACCTGCGAAAGCGCCGTCCCGTCCGCTCGGAGGCGATGCAGCGAACAGGGATGCGCCGTGGCCTTCGAGCCCGGCTGCCTCGAGGGCTGCCTCGTTGAATGCGTCCCGGTCACGGCAGACATCTGCACCGAAGTATGCGACGGGGTACCGCCGGCTTGCCCCGACGACTCGGTCCCCGAGCGGGACGGCTTCTGCTTCACCGGGCGGTGCATCGCAGCTTCGGCCTGCATCCCTCCGGACCTGCCCACGATGCCCGGCCGCTAGGGCAACGCGGGCGGTCAACCGAAGCGTTTGCGTCCTCAACCGCGGGCATGCGCACTCGCTGCGACGTCGCGGCACTGAACCCACACGAACGCGACGAGTTGTCGCGTGGTCCGAATATTGCGGGTTATTCGCGCCCCCACCGCCGGAGGTCCGTCATGCGTAAACGTCATCTTCCCTGGTTGCTGGTACTCGGAGCTTCACTGGTTCTTGCCGGAGGCTGCGGCGACGACGAAACCGCGCTGGACGGCGGCACCGCGGACGGAAACTTCGATGGTTCGTCGGACGGAACCGTGACGCCGGACCACTGCAGGGACGGCGTCATCAGTGGGGACGAGACCGCCATCGACTGCGGCGGCTCCTGCGACCCGTGCATGCTGGTCGTCGAATCGACGGACCCCGAAGACGGGACGACCGGCGTCTACCTCGACCAGGTCCTCCGCGTCGTCTTCTCGCACGAGCTCGATACGACGGCCCCCGACGGGGCCCTGGTTGTTCGCAACGCCACCGGGGAAGAGATTGCGGGCCGCTACATCGCTGACCGGCGCACCCTCGTCTTCACCCCCGCCCGCTACGACGCCGACTCCGTACACACGGTAACGCTCGCGGGGGCGATCTCCGCGGGCCCCTACTCCCTCGTCGACGACTACGAATTCACCTTCACCACCGGCGATACGACCACCAGCGACACCCGGCCCCCCCCCGAGGCCTACGACCCCCTCGGCCGCGGCACCCAGATAGCCCTCGGACGCCGGCCGGAGTACGCGCTGCTCTTTAGCGGCGCAGCGGAGCCCCGGGTCGCCCTCGAGGACCCCCCGGAGGCCGCCGGGACCGCGACCCAGCTCGCTCAAAACAGCTTCGGCGCCCTCCTCGACGACAAGCTCCCGGTGGTCGGACAGTTCGACGACGACGGCTGGGACGAGGTCGCGGTGATCTCTCGAAGCGCAGCCGACGTGCTCGCCGTCGCCATCCTCGACCGAGCCCCCGATGGCTCCCTCGCCGCGACTCTGCCCAGCATCTCTCTGGCCCTCGCCGATACCTACGATGCGGCGGCGGGAGACTTCGACCTCGACGGCCGAGACGAGCTCTTCATCGCAGTCGCCTTGGCCGGCGAACCCATCCTCTACTACCTCATCGACTACGACGACGGGACCGGAGCCTACATGGTCGCCGAATCCGGCCGGGTCACGGCGGATGGCTCCGCGAACGCCGAGTACGTGAAGGTCGCCGCCGGCGACGTCGACGCCGATGGCAAGGCCGAGGCGATCATCGTCTGGCACGTTCATACGACCGGCGAGCAGTCCGTGCCGTACTACGTCATCCACGACGACCTGGACGCCGGCCTCACCGAGGTCTTCCCGGCCCGCGTCGTCAAAGACAACATGCCCTGGCAGGTCTACGCGCACTACTCGTTCATCGACGTCGCCACCGGCGATGTCGACGGAGACGGCGTTGACGAAATCCTCTTCGGCCTCTACGAGCCCTACTGGAACAACCGCAATTTCTGGAATAATGCCCAGCAGGTCCACGTCGTCGGCGAGCTCCGTGTCGTGGACAACTACGACCACGCGGCCCCGACCGCCCCGGCGGTCGTGCTCCCGGACGGTGGGGAGGTGTCCTACAGCTACTTCTGGTACGCCAACGCGTGGGTCACCGGCGCGGCCCTAACCCGCCGCCACATGTCGGTCCTCCTCCCGGTCGACATCGACGGCGACGGACTGGACGAAGTGCTGATGCAGAACCAGCTCTTCAAGTTTGAACGCGCGGACGGACCGACAACCTCGGGCCTCGAGCTGGCCTCCGGATGGCCCCACGAGCTCCCAAATACGGTCGTGGACTACCGGGCCCGGGCGGACGTCGCCGACTGGCGACCCATCGACTTCTCCGATGGCTACCTCACTCACGACGTACAAGTGGGCGACGTCGACGGAGACCTCAAAGAAGACATCGTCCTCCTGCGCAGAAACAGCTCTTCGATCTGGATCGACTACTTCGACGCAGGGGTCACGCCCGGCAGCTACGATTTGAAACGAACCGAACTCCAGCAAGCGACGAACTACTTCGGCTTCGCCGGCGCGCCGCGGCTGGCGTTGCCCAACGTCGACGACGACTCATTGATCGTCGAGCCCGAGGGCCACGACATCTACCTCGGCGACAACGTCGTCACGGCGGTCCTCGCCGCAGCGCCCTGCACCGAAGACCTCGGCCAAGATACGGGGGGGTGTTCGACGACCTTCGGCCAGGGCACGACGGCCTCGTGGACCAACGGGGTCTACGTGAACGCGAGCGCCGGCATCGTCGTCGGCGCCGAGTGGGAACCCAGCATCGACATCCCCTTCATCAACATCAAGCTGGCGGAGCCGACAACAACCTCGTCGTCTTCGAGACCCACGTCTACGACCGCTACCACTACCGGGTCATCTCCCACCCCAACCCGGACCACATCGGGACTCTGATGACGTTGAGTGTACCGAGTGGTTCTCGCCTGATGGCGGTGAGCCAAGACTACTACAACGCGAACAACGGCGTTCAACTCGACATCGGAGGAGGCGTGCTTCCAATCGTGCCGGGGGATCTCTCGACCTACCCCAACCGCACCGCGGCGAACGACCTCGCGGCAGCGGACGGAAACCGCCTCGTCGCCATCTCCTCGATGGCGGTGCCGGCGCCCGAGGGCGTCTCGAACGCGACGGAGGTCGAGCTCGGGGTGTCCACCGGCGAAGGAGACGAGTTTAGCGTCGGGCTCTACCTCAACGCCTCCCTCAAGGTGTGCGGCCCGGATGCCTCCGGGTGGACGCCGAACGTCTGCGTGGGCGTCGAGGGTAGCTTGTCCTCGGGCTATGCCTACTCCTACGAGTTCAGCGAGGACGTGGTCTTCGCGGGCAGCATCTCCGGGCTCCCGACCGAACGCTACGCCGAAGACCGCTACGCCGCCGGCCTCGTCGCTTACGAGACGACCCTCCACGACCCGAGTACGGGAGAAAACCAGAACTTCGTAGTCGTCAGCTACTACGTCGAGTGAGGTAGCCTCCCAGCCATGAAGCTGGTTAGCGCCGAAAAGGCCCTCGAGGTCGTGCAGTCCGGCAACCGCGTGTACGTGCACGAGGCGTCGATGGTCCCGGTGAGCCTGCTCGATGCCCTCGTCGCACGCAGCGGTGAGCTGACCGACGTGGAGGTCGTTCACCTTCACACCGATGGGCCCGCGCCCCACACCAACCCCTCCTGCAGCGGCAGCTTTCGCCACAACGCGCTCTTCGCGGGCCGGAACGTGCGAAACGCCATCGACGAGGGGCGGGCCGACTTCACGCCGGTCTTCCTGTCCGAGGTCCCATCGCTCTTCGCCGAGGGCCGGCTGCCCCTCGACGTCGCGTTGCTCCAGCTCTCGCCGCCGGACGAGCACGGCTACTGCCGCCTCGGGCTCTCGGTCGCGACCGCCCGGGCCGCCGCGTCCCACGCGACCTTCGTCGTCGCCGAGATCAATCCCCAGGTCCCCCGGACCATGGGGGACTCGGCGGTGCACGTCTCGGACATCGACTTCGCCGTCGAGGTGGACCGGCCCCTGCCGACGGCCCAGGCCTTGCCCTTCGGTCCCCTCGAAGAGGCCATCGGCAAGAACGTCGCGGCCCTGGTTCCGAACCAAGCCACGTTGCAGGTCGGCATCGGCAACGTGCCCAACGCGGTCATGGCGGCCCTCAAACGCCACCAGGACCTCGGCCTGCATACCGAGATGATGAGCGACGGCCTCGTCGATCTCATCGAATGCGGGGCGATCACCAACCGCATCAAGACGCGTTTTCAGCGGCGCGGCGTCTGCTCCTTCGCCGTGGGCTCGGAGCGCCTTCACACGTTCCTCGACAACAACCCCTTCATCGAGATGCATCCGTCGGAGATCGTCAACGACCCCAACGAAGTGCGAAAGCAGCACGTGATGACGGCGATCAACTCGGCCATCGAGATCGACATCACCGGGCAGGTCTGCGCGGACTCGATGGGCGAACGCATCTGGAGCGGCATCGGCGGCCAGATGGACTTCGTCCAGGGCGCCCTGCGCTCCCCCGGAGGCAAAGCGATCATCGCGCTCGCGTCCACCGCCAAGGGCGGCCAGGTCTCCCGCATCGTGCCCCGGCTCCAGCCCGGGGCCGGCGTCGTGACGACCCGCGGACACGTGCAGTGGGTCGTCACCGAATACGGCGCCGTCAACCTGCGCGGCCGCACCCTGCGCGAGCGCGCGGCGATGCTCACATCGATCGCTCATCCGGACTTCCGACCAGAACTGCGCGCGGCGGCCGTGGGGCGGAAGATCGCCTGAGTGTTGCCGAGTGTCGCGACGGCGGCTAGCCGGAGAACGGCTCGGAGGCTACAATGTCACCATGGCGATCGACCGAGACGACCCTTTTCTGACTCGCGACTGGGACGCAGTCGCCAAGGCAAAAGAGGCGCGGTGGGTATCGCAGTTAGAGCAGCGTGGAAGTGCCGAAGGCACGCGTATTGGCGAGGCGCTCTGGGTGCACGCCAAGGCAACCCGGCCAGACTGGCCCAGCCCCGAGAGCCGCGCTCTAGACCTCGCTCATCACGAACGCCTCGCGAGGCTGCTCCGTGCCGTCACCGATCACTAGCGCACTCGACGCGCTAGCCACGAAGCTCGATGGCCTCGGCCTTCGTTGGTACGTGTTCGGCGCTCAGGCGGTGCTCGTCCACGGCCGCCCGCGGCTGACGGAGGACATCGACATAACCGTCGATCTCGGGACTCTCTCCATACAAGAGCTGTTGGTTTCTCTCGGGGAGGTGGGCTTCGCGCTCACCGTGGCACCCGACGAGGAGTTCCTCGCAGTGGCTCGGGTGGCGCCGCTCATCCACCAGCCGAGCGGAATCGGCGTCGATTTGATCATTGCGGGCCCGGGCCTGGAGCAGCGCTTTCTCGAGGGATCCGAGCGCTGCGATCTGGGCGGCACCGAAGTCCCCGTCATCCGCGCAGAGCATCTTCTCGTGACCAAGATCCTGGCGGGCAGACCAAAGGACCTGCTGGACGTCGAGGGCTTCCTTCGACGCTCTGGGGCAACGCTGGAGCTCGACGTGACCCGAGCGATACTTGCCGAACTCGAGCAGGCGCTGGGGCAATCGGACCTCATGCCGCTCTTGGATGAGCAGCTGGAACGAGCACGCCGGGCAGCGGGGGCTTAGGGAAGCGCGCTCCTCTCGAGTTCCCAGCATTCGTAGCTCGTGCAGCGCCCGTCGGCACCGCAGTAGCCGGTTGACGTGCAATCGTAGTCCTCAGTGCAGGGTTCCTGAAGAGTGTTCGTCTCGGGGTCACAGATGAAGTCGTAGGGGCATCTCCGGGTACCGATGACCTCGTCCCGGGTGCACCCGACCCCTGGCGCCGGACATGGACTCCCAATACACCAAGAATCTCGATAGCCAGTGAACGCACAGTCGAAGCGGCGTGCCGTTTCGGGCGATGGCTGACCGGCCTCGGTAAATCCCAATCGCTGAGGATACTCGTCGCACGTCTGCAGCGCGCGCTCGGAGAAATCATCGTAGTACCACCCGGCGCCGGTGGGCTCGACACCATCGGTGACCCGGAGTTGCTCGACTCGACAGACCTCGACGACCTCTCCCGGTCCCAAGGTCGTTTCGCCGATCCTGCTGCGACCTGGAACATCATCACAGTGAGCACCCGAATAGAGCACTTCGCTGTACACGCAGTCGACGAGCCCTTCCTCGTCACGCGCCAGCGCGCGACCCAAGCAATCGCGGTCCATCGCCCATCCAATCCGTCGGGCGATCGCGCGCAGAGGACCATGCAGATCCCCTGCACAGATCGACTGGACGATGACTTCAGGC
>JAFDCW010000628.1 GCA_019312705.1 Deltaproteobacteria bacterium | reverse complement strand
CGAGCAGCCCGCGGAGGCTACGTAAAGTAGCTGAGCAGGCAGCGCAGGAACCGGGGCGACCTCGCGCCGTGGATCGCGCTCCAGGCGATACTGTTTTAGACGAAGAAGTCCGGGGCGAGCTCCTGGCTCGCGTCTACCGCGTACTTCGACAGGTCGGTCACCCCGGCCGAGGCGAGGGTCTCGTCGTCGATGCAGAAGTTGCCGGTGAACTCCTTCGCCGGCTTGGTGAGGATCACGTGGGCCGCCTCGGCGATGATCTCGGGGGTCCGGGAGCGGTTGGCGAGCTCCACTCCTCCGAGGAGGTTGCGCACAGCGGCGGTATCGATGGTCGTCCGCGGCCACAGGGCGTTGGCGGCGATGCCCATGTCCCGGAGCTCCCCCGCCCAACCGAGTACGCAGAGGCTCATCCCAAACTTCGCCATGGTGTAGGCGACGTGGGGCGCGAACCACTTCTCGAGCATCTGCAGCGGCGGCGAAATGTTCAAGATGTGCGGGTTGTCCGCCTTGGCCAGGTGCGGGATGCACTTCTGGCCGCAGAGGAACGTCCCGCGCGTATTGACGTCGTGCATCAGGTCGTAGCGCTTCATCGGCGTATGGGTCGTACCGGTCAGCATGATCGCGCTGGCGTTGTTCACCAGGATGTCGATGCCCCCGAAGGTCTCTACAGTCTTGGCGACCGCCGCCTCGACCTGATCCTCGTAGCGAATATCGACGATGCAGGGCAGGGCTTTACCGCCGGCGGCTTCGATCTCTTCGGCCGCCGTGTAGACCGTGCCCTCGAGCTTGGGGTGGGGTTCTTTGGTCTTGGCGGCGATGGCGATGTTGGCGCCGTCCCGCGCAGCGCGCAGTGCAATGGCTTTGCCGATGCCCCGGCTGGCGCCGGTGATGAAGAGGGTCTTGCCTTCGAGGGTGCTCATGGCCACGGAGAGTAATCTCAGTTGCCCGGGCCGTCGATGGTCACCGCATCCACCTGCCGGGCGACCTCCGGAACGAGCTCGATCGTCGGTGGGCGGGGCACGCGCTCGGTGTAGAGCGGGTAGCGAACGATGACCGCACCGCGGAAACGGGGGATCTCGAGGTCATGGACCGCGCTCGACAGGCATGTTCGGAGCCCGTCGGTGATTTCACCGTCCACTCGGGCCTCGGTCAGCTCGCGGTCTTCGAGGCGAATGACGAACTCGGCGCGCACGGCGTAGTCGAGGCGGCCGGCCCGGTCCCGGCGAAAGCAGCGCCGGGCGACGGGCTGGACCCGGCGCCGGAGCATACGCAGTACGGTCTCGGCGGGGATGCCGCGACCTCGGAGCGTCGAGGTCGCCGCGCTTCCGGCGCTCGTCGCTTCCTCACGTCGCCGGACGAGGTCTTGTCCTGAGGTCTCGGCTCCCGGCGCCGTCGGCGCCGTCGGCGCCCCGGAGGCCAGGGTGGAGTGGGCGCAGGCCCGAATCTCTGCCAACGCCACGGGCGCCGCGTCCGAGCTCACCCCGCTCGGCCGCTGGGCGGGGCCGCGGCCGTCGATGCATGTCGCGTCCCCGGCCTGCGCCCCTGACCCGAGGTCGGCTCGGTCGATGGCGACGAGGCTCTCTCTGTCTCCGCGGGTCAACGCGGCGAGCCCTGCCGCCCGGGATGCGTCCGGTTGGGTCACGGTGACTGCGCCGACGCCCACGATGCGCAAGGCGCCGGGCCTTCCGATGGGGCCAGCAAATGCCAACTGCTCCCCCGCCCGGAGCTCTCCGAGGTCGATCCGGCGGCTCCCGGCTCGCAACGTCACCCGGCGCGCGACGACAGGCGCAAAGAGTCGACTGAGCTGTTCCTCGAGGCGGGCCGCTCCACGGCCCTCGCCGGCGCCCTCGGCGGCGGCGCCGGCCTCGATGACTTGCCCCCCGGTATGCGCAACGCCCTCGCGAAAGGGAGCCCAGGGCGCCCGGTCGGCCACGTCTATCAACGAGACAGTGACTCCTCGCCCCCGCGCTGCGGCGAACGCCGCGGCGGACGCCGGGCCCCGCGTTATTCCCCCGTCACCGACGACCACCAGGTGGGCTCGCCGCGGGCCTCGCCGACCGTCGAGCCACCGTTCGGCGAGGCCCCACGCGGCTTCGAAGCGGGTGGCGGCGCCGAGCTCTCGCGTCACCGCGCGGGCCAAGGGCAAGAGGGGGACATCCCCGGGGGCGCGGGGAGTATCGACGATCGCAGCGGCCTCGGCGCCGAAGGCGAGCGCCCAAACCCGAGACCGGGGCGGCGCGCCGGCGAGCAGTGCGGCGACCGCGGCGGCGATGCGTCCTCGGGCGGGGCCTTCGGTCGACGGGGAAGCGTCGATGGCGACGATCAGGTCGACCGGCGGCCCGGAAGCGGGCCCCGCCGTGACCACGGCCCGGGCGCAGTGCGTGGGACCCGGCCTGCGGTTTGCTGTTCCTGCGCGTGGGCCGCCACAGGCAAAGCGCTCGACCCGGGCGGCCGGCGGCGCCGCGGTCGGTACCCGGGCGGCGATCGGAATGGCGTACCAGGCGTCACGTACGAGGGGACCGTCCGCCGGGGCCTCGTCGACGGCCAGACCGACCATGTCGCGGGCGTGGGCCACCACGGTCGTCGGGGCCGCCCGCGGGTCGCTGCCCCGGGGCGGCAGGGTCATGCGCGCGAAGCCGCCAACGACCGGGGCCGCTGCCAGGTAGCGCACATTCACGGTGAGGGAGCCCCGTGCCGGGATGGCCGCTGCGAGGATCCGGATCGCGCGGCCCCCCTCGTCGTCGACGACTTCCGCGTAGGAGATCGGAGCGGGTGGGTCACCGCCGGGACCTCGGAAGTCGTTGGTGCCGCGGGTGCTGCGGGTGCCGCCGGTATTGCTGCCGCGTCTGGCGCGCACCGCGTCGTCATACGCGCGCCGCCCGGCCCCTTCGCTCTCCCCTCGCATGCCTCCGCGACATCGTCCGGCGAGACACACTTCGAGTTCGGTCAGTGCCGCGCCCGCGGGCACGGCGAGGCGGTAACCGACCTCCGCGGGGTACCGCGCGCGGCTCCGGAAGGTCATGAGCGTCGTTACGTGGGCGAGCCCCCCGGCGAGGGTCACTTCGACCTGGTGGTGCGTCTCCCGTATGCCGCTGATCGCTGTGACCACCGCCCCCCGCTGCGCCGACGCCCGAGGTGCATGCGGGCCGCGCCTCGCGATCTCTTCGTCGGTCTCTGGGGCGGGCGGCGCCGGTGGGCCCGGGACGTCCGACAGATCCGTGTCGGAATCGACGCCGATCGGGTCGGTGGCGGTCGGGTCGGATTCGACGAGACCGTCCTGGGGAAACGCCTGGGCGGACGCTGAGAGTGGCCCAGCGAGGACAAAAACGGCGATCAGGCCATGGAGGAGTTCACGCACGGGACGAAGGACACCGTCAAAAGCTCAGGGTTCCGGCCTTCTATGACCAAATTGCCGGGAGCAGCAAACGCTCGCTACCCGTCCGCGACTTCAGGAGGAATCGGCTGATGGGGATCATGGATTTTGTGAAGAGCGGCGTGCAGGAGCTGATGATCGCTCGCCCAGACGACAAGAAGAACCTGCTCGTCTACAAGCACCCCGACCAGACCATCCCGATGTACTCGCAGCTGACCGTCGACGCCGACGAAGCCGCGGTCTTCTTCCGCGATGGGTCCCTCGTGGGCACCTTGCGCACCGCCGGTGCCGGCCAGCGCCACACCCTCAGCGGCCAGAACATCCCCTTCCTGTCGAACCTCGTCGACAGCTTCACGGGGGGCAACATCTTCACGACCGACCTTTTCTACGTGACGATGCGGCCGATTTACAACGTGCCCTTCGGCGACCAGCTCGGCTTCATGGAAGACCCGGCCCTCGGTGAGATGGTCACGCCCCGCGTCTTCGGTCGCATGGCGTTCCAGGTCACGGACCCGGAAAAGCTGATCCTCCGCTACCTCGGCATTCGGGCCACGACCGAGACCGAGCAGGCCGACTGGGTGAAGCGCACCCTCATGGCTTCGATCAAGACCGTCGTCGGTTCTTACGGCGACCGTAACGGCGTCAGCCTTCTGCAGATGATGGGCATGACCCAGCAGCTCAAGGAAGAGTTCGTCCAGGGCGCGCCCGAGCTCAACGACATCGGCATCAACATCCTCGAGATTGCCGACTTCAATCTCAACCTCAACGATGAAGAGTACGCACGGCTTCAGGAGGCGCAGTCGGAGATCGGCGCGGCGAAGCGCGCTGCTCGGGTTGCCAATATCGCCGTCGCCCAGGCTGAAGCCGAGGCCAAGCAGAAGCAGTTCGAGCTCGACCAGAACTTCCAGAACGACTCCCGCTACGTCAACAACCTCGCCGGCGGCAACTACGGTAGCTTCGCTGCGGGCAAAGCGATGATCGGCGCCGGCGAAGGCATGGCGAAGGGCGGAGGCGAAGGCGGCGGCGGTGGTGGCCCCCTGATGGCCGGAGCCGGCCTCGGCGTCGGCATGGGCATGGCGGGGATGATGGGCCAGGGGTTCAATCAGCAGCAGCAGCCGCCGCCGCAGCAGCAGGCGGCCGCGCCCCAGGCTGCGGCCCCGGCCGGCCCCACGACCTGTCCCCAGTGCAACGCGAACGTGCCCGGTGGCAAGTTCTGCGCGGAGTGCGGCGGGAGCCTGGTCGTCCAGAAGCGCTTCTGCCCCTCGTGCGGCGTCGAGGGCTCGCAAAGCGCGAAGTTCTGCGCCGATTGCGGCACCGGCTTCGGCGGCTGACGGACCTCACCCAACTGACGTATGATCTGACTGCTGATGCGTTATTGCCCGACTTGTGGCGCGCGATTCTCCGAGGAGGTCGGGTTCTGCCCCACTGACGGTTCCCCGACGGCCGAGCGTAAGGACGTGGTTGAGGAGCAAGACCCGCTCCTGGGCCGCGTTATCGACGGCCGCTATCGGATCGAGAAGCAGATCGGTGAAGGCGGCATGGGGGTCGTCTATCTCGCCACCCATACGGTGCTCGGCAAGAAGCTCGCCCTGAAGATTCTCCGCGGCGAGATGGCCCGGGACGAGGAGACCGTGAAGCGCTTCATGCAGGAAGCGCAGGCGGCCACCTCGATCGGTCAGCAGAACATCATCGACATCAGTGACTTCGGACAGCTCCCGGATGGCACGACCTATTTCGTCATGGAGCACCTCGACGGGATGCCCCTGACCCAGTTGATTCGCGATGGCGGCTCGCTGCCGATGGCAGATGCCATCCGCATCGTTCGGCAGATCGCAGCGGCCCTCGGCGCTGCTCACCAGGTTGGCGTCGTTCACCGCGACCTCAAGCCGGACAACGTGTTTCTGATCAAGCGCGGCGGCGATCCCTACTTCGTCAAAGTCCTCGATTTCGGCATCGCCAAGGTGGGTGGCGCGTCGAGCAAGCTCACCAAGACCGGAATGGTCTTTGGCACGCCGCACTACATGGCTCCCGAGCAGGCAGCCGGGCAGGCCGTGGATAGGCGGACGGACGTCTACGCCCTGGGCGTGATGATGTACGAGATGTTCACGGGGAAAGTGCCCTTCGACGCGGACACCTTCATGGCGATCCTC
>JAFDCW010000627.1 GCA_019312705.1 Deltaproteobacteria bacterium | reverse complement strand
GCCGGTCCAGGAAGGGGCGGCTGGGAGGACGGCGGCGGCATGACCGAACCCGAGGGCGATGGGGGGCGTTTGATCTCCGGGCGCATCGCCACGGTGGCGGACGTGGCCGGGGGGGCATCTGGAGCCCGAGCCTTCGACCCGACCGACGCCGTGTCGCATTCGACCTCGAGCCACCCCGAGTCGATCAGGCTCACGATGTGCGGATGCCTCAGGTCGGCGATGATGCTCATCTCGAGGCGGAATCGAGCCAGTTCGACGTCCCCGCTCACGGCCCGGTGGGCCTTCATGAGTTTGATGGCGACGTCTTGGCCGGTGGAGACCTGTCGGGCCCGGTATACGACGGCGAAACCGCCGGCACCGATGATCTCCAGCAGCTCGTAGCGCCCGTCGAGGACGGTTCCGAGGGCGAGGGAGCCGTCCGCTGAGATGAGCGGGCGCTTCGCCCGAACCGAAGCCATCTCGCCGCTGAGGGCGAGCTGCCCCTCGACTCGGGCGCCGGCGATGGGTAGGTCGATGGGCTTGGTGATGTAGTCGTTGGCGCCCAACTCGAGGGCCCGGATGACGTCGGAGCTGTCGGCCCGGGCCGTCGCCATCAGTACCGGGAGTTCGAGCTTCGTATGCTGCTCGCGGATCTTGGTGAGCACGTCGAGGCCGTCCATGCCTTTCATGACGCCGTCGAGGAGCACGAGGTCGAAGCTCTCCTGGCTCAGGATTTCGAGGGCTTCTTCACCGCTTGCGGCGACCACCACTCGATGCCCGGCCTTCTCGAGAAAGCGGGACAGGGCCGCCCGGGTGGAACGGCTGTCATCGACGACCAGGACTCGGGCCTGCTGATTCTTCATCGACGTCCGAGAAGTTTACCAGGGCGAAGGTCTATGCATTGGAAAAGCCGCGCTCCGGGGACGACCCCGCGAGGAGGCAGGTGTGGGATGGGTGCTTGGCAAGCCGGCGGGGACCGGTGTGGGCAGACTCAGGAAACTGCGCATACCAGGAATCATGGGGATTCTCGGGGTTGCGATGGCAGGACGCGGGTCCGGGGCCGCCCCCGTGGTCCTTGCTCGCGGCGCAACCGCCGGGCAAAGCGCCCCGGCCGATGACTGCGCGTTCGAGCGACAACTCGCCGGGCACCGTCGCCGAATCGCTGGCGGGCAGCCGGGCGCCGCCGTCGTCGTCCGGGCGCTTTGAAAAGCGCTCATTGGCGGACAAGACTTCAACGCGCCATCGCGGACTGGTAGAGTTATCTCCATGTCGGATCGTCCCGAAGACCGTCGCGTCCACCGCCGCGTCACCGCCCAGGTACCCGTGAAAATCTCCGCCGGTGATGGGATCGAGGGCACCACCCAAGACATCTCCGAAGGCGGGATGGGCGTCGTCGTGTCTGCCGCCGTCGAGAAGGGCAAGACCCTCGAGATTCTGATCGACGTTCCCAACAGCCTCGAAGGGAAACAGATCAAGACTATGGCGACCGTCATGTGGTCGGCCCAGACCGATAGCGGTGCCTTCGTCGCGGGGCTGAAGTTCGACGGGCCATCGCCAGATTCGCTGGCGCGGCTGCGCAAGTTCCTCGACTCGCAAGACTGAAGACCATCGCCCCGGCCCTCGGTCGGCCCGGTCAACCGAGGTCGAGGACCGACCCCCGGGATGGCCGGACCGCGGGGCGATAGAAGTGCTGGAAGGTGACCCAGTAACCGCTCGCCGGTTCGTGGATGTGCTTGCGTAGCAGATACCCGTCCACCGAGACCGACATCGGTTGTTCGTCCGGAACGAAGGCGACGACGTCGAAGGACTCCGGGTGGAATGTCTGGATGAGCCTCTGGATCAGCGCCGAGGGAGAGCCCCGGAAGTCGAGGTTCGTCTCGAAGCTGACGTAGCCCCCGAGGTCCTCGGGGGTCACGTGGACGGTGGCGTAGGTCTCGCCGTCCAGGGCATTGAGAGAGTAACCGGTTGGCGTAAAGACATGCTCGTCGAGCTCGAAGCCCGGCAGCACGTCCGCTAGTCCCAGCGCCTCTGCCACGGTGCCCTCGAAGGGAGTTTCGACGCCACGGAACTTCCCGGCGATATCCGTCGGGATGCCGTGCATGAGCACTTCGAGGGTCGTGTCGTCGTCGTCCGGTGTGTAGTCGCGATCGGCGTGGAAGAGATAAACGGCGTGCTCGTGGGGGGCTCCCAAAAGGACCGCCTGACCTGGGAGCCACTCCGAAATACGCCGGGCGTCGTCGAAGAAAGTCGTCGATTGGTGGTGGGGAAAGTTTTCGTGTTTACGCTCGTAAAAGGCTGCCGCGATACGGTCCGGAGGGATGAAACTCAGGATCTCCCGGACGCCGTCCACCAGGCTGGTCTGACCGCAGGTGATGATCGTCAGGAAGGTGTCGAAGACGAAGAGGCTCGATTCGCTCAGGAGGTAGGCGTCGAAATGCTCGTTGCTCTTCTTGCTCAATACTTCGGCGCCGGCTGCGATGACTACGGCCTTCCATCTCTCGTCGCCGAACGAGCGTAGGGACGGGAAGCCATCGACGACGGTTAGCTCGAATTTCTTTTCCGGTCCCTCAAAGGGCGTAAGCGGGGCAATCATCGGCGGCGGAAGCGTAACTCAGACTCCTTCGTGGTGCATGTGCGTTGCGTTTTTCCTGGAAGGACGAGGTCGCCGCAGATGGCCCGACCCGAAATCACCTGCACGCGGTAAACTCCGACGGCATGCGTCTACTCCTCGACAACGCGACGGTGGTGGACGGGACGGGGGCTCCGGGGCGCGTCGGTCGCGTGCTCATCGAGGATGACGTCATCGCCGAAGTCGACGCGATCACCCTCGCGCCGGACGAGGTGCTCGACTGCGAGGGCATGGTCGTCGCACCGGGCTTCATCGACATGCACTCCCACTCGGACTTCACGCTCGTGGAGCGGCCCCTCGTCGAGGCGAAGGTCATGCAGGGCGTGACGACCGAAGTGGTCGGGAACTGCGGTATCGGCCTCATCACCTCGAACGACGAGGTGGACCGGCTCTACGAGAAGCTCCTTCCCCTCGTCAGCGGCGAGCGCGGAGGCACCGTGCACCGGTCGGTCTCGGCATTTCGCGAAACCATCGATGGGCTCGGGGGCGTCTCCGTGAACGTCGCCCCGCTGATCCCCCACGGCAACGTGCGCTGCGCCGCGATGGGCATGGTGGAGCGTCGCGCGAATCTCACCGAGTTGCACCAGATGCGTGAGCTCGTCGATGGCGGGATGCGGGACGGCGCGTTCGGGATGTCTACGGGGCTCATCTATCCACCGGGGGCGTTCGCCGAGGCCGAGGAGATCATCGAGCTCGCGAAGTGCGTTGCACCTTACGACGGGATTTACGCGACCCACATGCGCGACGAGGGGTCTCGCCTCGTCGAGAGCGTCGAGGAAGCCATCGCCATCGGCGAAGCGGCGCAGGTGTCGGTCCAGCTCTCTCACCACAAGGCGGCGGGGCGCTTCAACTGGGGCAAGGTGAAGCAGAGCCTGCGCCTGGTCGAGGAGGCCCGGGCGCGTAGCGTCGACGTGCACTCCGATGTCTATCCCTATACGGCGGTCTCGACCGTACTCTCGGCGATGTTTCTTCCGCTCTGGGTTTTCGAGGGGTCCTGGGACGAGATGCT
>JAFDCW010000626.1 GCA_019312705.1 Deltaproteobacteria bacterium | reverse complement strand
CGACTGCTACCCCTACGCGCCTCGTGGTTTTTTGGGGTAATTCGACCCTCGACCGCGACTGACAACCCTAGCTGGGCATCACCTTCGGGACCCAACGGTCCCCTCACCGATGCGCCCTCGTTTCCTGAGGAAACATCTCAAAAGTGACCGAAAGTATCAATGGTACGACCCCCACCGAGGCGTCGACCCCAATAGATCCGGAGAGCTTTGCGGCTCTCTTCGAAGAGAGCATCGCTCACGTAGAGAAGCTCAAAGAAGGCGACATCGTCTGTGGCACTGTCATCAAGGTCGGCCGTGACGCCGTCGTGATCGACATCGGCTACAAGTCCGAAGGCGTCATCTCGATGAACGAGTTCCACGGGCCCGCCGGCAAAGCCGTCGTGAACCCCGGGGACAAAGTCGACGTCCTCGTCGAGTCCATGGAGAACGACGACGGCCTCGTCGCCCTCTCGAAAGAGAAGGCCGACAAGCTCAAGGTCTGGGATGAGATCAGCGCCGCGTGCGAGCGCGACGAGCTCATCGTAGGCACCATCACCGCTCGCGTGAAGGGCGGCCTTTCGGTCACCATCAACGGCGGCGTCAAGGCGTTCCTGCCCGGTTCCCAGGTGGACCTGCGGCCCATCCGCAACCTCGACAAGCTCATTGGCCAGAACTTCGAGTTCAAGGTCATCAAGTTCAACAAGAAGCGCGGCAACATCGTGCTCAGCCGCCGTGTCCTCCTCGAGAAGGAGCGCGACCGCCTCAAGGCAGCGACGCTCCAGAACCTCGAAGAGGGTCAGATCGTCACCGGTATCATCAAGAACCTCACCGAGTACGGCGCCTTCGTCGACCTCGGCGGCATCGATGGTCTCCTGCACATCACCGACATGAGCTGGGGGCGCGTCAGTCACCCATCCGAGCTCTTCAGCGTCGGCGACGAGGTCACCGTCAAGGTCCTCAAGTACAACGCCGAGACCGAGCGTGTCTCCCTGGGTCTCAAGCAGATCACCGAAGACCCGTGGAACGCGGTCATCGCCGCCTTCCCCATCGGCACCAAGGTCAAGGGCAAGGTCGTATCCATCACGGACTACGGCGCGTTCATCGAGATGGACGAGGGCGTCGAAGGACTCATCCACGTCTCCGAGATGTCGTGGAAGAAGCCCAAGCACCCGTCGAAGCTCGTTGAAGTGGGCGAAGAGGTCGAGTGCATCGTGCTCGATGTCGACGTGCAGAACAAGCGCATCAGCCTCGGCCTGAAGCAGCTCCAGGAAGACCCCTGGACGGCCTTCACCCAGAAGTACAACCCAGGCGACATCATCCGCGGCAAGGTCCGCTCCATCACCGACTACGGCGTCTTCATCGGCATCGAAGACGGCGTGGACGGCATGGTGCACAAGTCCGACCTCAGTTGGACGCAGCGCATCAACAACCCGGCGGACCTCTATCACAAGGGTGATGAGGTCGAAGCGATCATCCTCTCCGTCAACGACGAAGAGAAGAAGGTCAGCCTCGGCATCAAGCAGCTCTACGAGGATCCCTGGTCCTACATCCCGACCCAGTACCCCGTCGGAACCATCCTCGAGGTCCGCACCATGTCGGTCACCGAGTACGGTGTGTTCGTCGAGATCGAGCGCGGCGTCGAGGGCCTCGTGCCCCGGTCCGAGATCAGCCACGAGTTCGTGGAGGATCCCGCCAAGTTCGTGAACGTCGGCGACCAGCGCAAGGCGGAGCTCATCTCCATCGATGCGACGGACCGCAAGATCACGCTCTCCTTCAAGGACGTCGAGGACCGCGAGCTCGACCAGGAAGCGATGAAGTTCCAGAAGGAGTCCAAGAAGACCGAGAAGCGCAAGGTTGGCCCCTCGGGCACGACCGGCGCGACCCTGGGCGACGTGCTCAAGGCCAAGCTCGGTAACATTGCTCCGGCCCCGTCGTCGGCCCCCGCGGAGGCTGCAGAGGCTGGCGCAGAGGCTGCCGAAGAGGCGACCGAAGCGACTGCCGCAGAGGCTGGCGCAGAGGCGACCGAAGAAGCGACCCCAGAGGCGACCCCAGAGGCGACCGAAGAGGCTGCTGACAAGACCGAGGGCGACGACGCCTGAGCGTCTTCTCCTTCGTGACTGAAAAGGGCCGGCTCCTAGAGCTGGCCCTTTTTGTATGCGTCCCCTGCTTTGGTCTCGCCTCGCCCCTTTGCGATGGGGCCGCCATGCGCTAAGTGCAGGCGGTGGATGAGGGGACGATGCCCGCGAAGGGGCCGGGTTCGCAGCGCCGGAGGCGGGTCTTCTTCGGCCTCACGGCCGCCGGCCTGGTTCTGACCCTCGGGCTCTTCCGCGAGGTGCTGCTGCCGTTTCTCCTCGCCATCGTGATCGCCTACGTGCTGGACCCCCTCGTTGGGCGTCTCCAGGACCGGATGCCGCGGTGGATTGCGGTGATCACCATGATCTTCGCGCTGCTCGGGGTCATCGGCGGAGTCGCCGCGGTGGCCGTGCCCCCCATCGTCGTCGAGGTTCAGCGCTTCACCACCGAGGCCCCGGCGCTCCTGCGTCGCGCACGGAGCGAGTGGCTGCCGGCCGTCGAACGCGAATTCCGTGGGCGCATGGAGGACTACGCGGAGGAGACCGAAGGCCATGACGAGGTGGCCCTCGGTCTGGGCGGAGACGACGACGGCACGACCTCCGCGATGGACGCGGGGGTGCCGGAACAAAGCGCGTCCGAGGCGATCCTCATCGAACCTCGAGCGTCTGGGGGCTATGCCGTCTATCTGCCGCCCGAGGGGGTCGAGGTCCGCCGTGAGGGGAGCCGCCACATCGTCGGCGGCGACTCCACCCCGAAGGCCACCGACGCCGACGTGACGTCGAGTCTCACAGGTACCCTCGCCGGGCAGCTCTCGGGCTCCGAGGTCACCGCGATGGGGTTCCTGCGCACCGTCAATTCGGTCGTCCAAGGCGTCGCCCGGGGCGTCTTCGGCTTCTTCCTGACCTTGATGCTCGCTGCCTATCTGATGATCTCGAAGGAAGGCATCTTCTCGTTCTTCCGGGCGATGGTCCTCGAGGGCCGCCAGCGCGGTTTCGACGACCTGATCCGCCGCATCGACAAGGGCCTCTCCGGCGTCGTCCGTGGACAGATGATGATCGCCGTCGTGAACGCCGTGCTGACGGGCATCGGCTATTACTTCTTGGACTTGCCGTACTGGCCGATCCTCACCCTCCTCGCCCTCGTCTTCAGCATCATCCCCATCTTCGGCGTGATCATCAGCTCCATCCCCGCGCTCATCATCGGGGTCGCCGAGTCACCGATGACCGCGCTCCTGGTGCTCGCGTGGATCGTGATCATCCACCAAATCGAAGCGAACCTCTTGAACCCGAAGATCATGGGCGACGCCGCCAAGGTGCACCCGGTGTTGGTCATCTTCGCGCTGCTCGGCGGCGAGCATCTCTTCGGTCTCATCGGCGCACTCTTGGCGGTGCCGGTCCTGAGCATCGCCCAGAGCTTGTTCCTGCACTACCGCGAGATAGCCCTCGGCGTGCCCGCGCCGAGGAGCAGCGCGGGGTCGGTCAAGGCGGGGAACTGAGGGCCGTGGACGAACTCTTGAACCGCTTCTGCCGCTACGTGCGGGTCGAGACCACGTCGTCGCCCGACGCA
>JAFDCW010000625.1 GCA_019312705.1 Deltaproteobacteria bacterium | reverse complement strand
TGTCGGTGGCCGTGCCACTGTCGGTGGTGGTGTCGTCGTCGCCGCAGCCGATCACCGTGACGAGGCCAACGCCAGCGCCGACGGCAAGAAGCGAACTAAGGAATTCACGTCGTGAGTTGTTCATGGCGCGCTCCTTAGCGGATGCGGTGCGTTTGTGCACACAAATTTGCACCCGTGCCCGAGAATCGTTCGGCGATCGAGATCAGGCGCCAGCGCAGGTCACGGTGATGCCGTGCGTATGGGAGCCGCCGGACGTGGAGTTCGCCGTCACGGTGGTTCCGGCGGCGAGATCGGTGAAGTTCGCAGCCGTGATCGTCACGCTGTGACTGTGGGAGCTCGAGCCCATGATGTCGTAGGTCTTCTCGACGCCGGCCGTGACGTCCGCAGCCGAAACCGTCATGGCGTGCGAGTGGTTCGAGCCGATCTCCGTGTTCCAGCTGTCGCAGGAGCTGCCCATCATGCTGTCACCGGTCATGCCACTGTCGGTGGGCGTGCCACTGTCGGTGGCGGGGTCGTCATCGCCGCAGCCGATGACCGTGACGAGGCCAACGCCAGCCCCGACGGCAAGAAGCGAACTAAGGAATTCACGTCGTGAGTTGTTCATAGAGGGCTTTTTACCGGCTCTTGTGCGCTTGGGCACACAAATTTGCGTGCGTGCCCCGGCTTCGATCGACGGCGCTCACGGCGGACGAGAACTGAGACGTACCCATTTGCGGAGGATACGAGCGGGGCGTTTTCCGGGGATGCCTTCGTCTACTGGCAGACCGAGCGCTCGTCTGACCGGCCGAAGCGGGTTCGGACTTCGCACCGCTGGTCCGCGAGGCACACCGGCTCGGCGGTGTCGCACTGGGCGACGCAACCTGCGGTGCCGTCGCCGAGGTCGATGCAGAAAGTCTCGGCGTTGCCGGTCCGGTCGGGGCAGAAGGGCCGCTCGGCGGTGCAGGGCAGGCTGCAGAAGGACGGGCCGCCGGCCCCCGACGTCGCGCAGAAGCTCCCTTCGTAGTCGCAGTCGTTGTCCACCGTGCACGGGCCCCCGATGAACCCCTCGTTGAACGCCGGGCTCACGTCGGGTAGGGCGCGGATGAACGCCTCGATGGTTGCCACCGCCGCCTCGCCGTCTGCGGTGCTGGGCCAGGGCCGAAACACCGGCGGCATGGCCGCGGTCCCGACCGGGGTGAGCTTGGTGTAGAGAATGCTGGTCTCTGGGGAGCCGGGCTGGATCAGCCCGCCGAGGGCGAGCAAGTAGCGCAGCTCCGGGTACTCGGATTCGTCGCCGACGAGTTGGAAGCCGTCGTGGCAGCCTTGGCACGACGACGAGTCCAGAACCGAAGAGACCATCGCGTCGTAGAGCCCGCGGAGCTCCGCGTCTTCGTTGAGCAAGCGCCTATAGGCGGGGTAGACGTCGACCCGGGCGGCCGCCGGAAGCGCGCCCTGGGCTCGGCCGAGGACCAGGATCGAGCGGTTCTTGTCGTCGGCTATCCAAATCGTCCCGTCCGCAGCGACGTAGGGCGCGACGGGCGCGCCCTTGGGGCGCACGTTGGGCACCGCGAACCAGGCATCGATCAGGTACGAGCCCTGGGCCGCGAAGACGGAGCCGTCGGTCGCCGGATACTCCCGCTCGACCGAGCTGCCCGCACCGGTCGGGTCTTCGAGATAGGTCGCGCCCTCTTGGCGGATCGGCAGGCCGTTGGGGTCGACGTCGAAGCTGAGCAGGCGATGCCCGGCCAGGCGGTAGCCGTGCATGGGCACCAAGAGCTGGCCCTCGAGCTCTTCGAACATCTCGCCGTGGTAATAGGTCAGGCCCAGCGGGGCGCCGTGGGGCGGGAGCAGTACGTGGGGGGGCCGGTAGCCCGGGTTGTCGAGGCTGCACGGGAACGCGCCGTAGTCGGCCCACTCTTCGCTCGTGCTGTCGACGTCGTAGCAGTACGGCCAGCCGTAGTGCTTCGCGGGCTCGAGGCCTTCGAGCTCCGCACGAGGGATGACGTTCAGCTCCTCGAAGGGCCGCCCGCCGTCTCGGAAATCGCGGCCGTTCTCGACCTGGAGCAGGTCGCCGTTGGGCGCGAAGGCGAGGCCCATCGAGTTGCGCAAACCGAAGGCGACGACGCGGAAGGTGGGGTCCCATCCGTCGACGACGGAGCCGTGGTAGTCGTAGCGCCGAATCACGCCGCCATGGTCTTCGGGGCGGGCAGCCGCGGGACCGCCGCCGAGCACTCCGTCGGCTTCGAGGCACTCGCCCCCGACGAAGCCCGCGCAGTGGTCCGAGAACGCCCCCACGTTGACGTAGAGGTTGCCCACGTCGTCGAAGACGAACTGCGTCAGCGGGTGGTAGCTGTTTCGCGACCCATTTCGGTCCATCGGCGGCAGGCCGTCGACCACCGTGACAATTGCATTTTCGTCGATGGTGCCATCGGCGCCGACGGCGTCGGCTGGGAACGCGAAGATGCGCGTATCCTCGCCCACGAAGACGTGGCCATCGGGGCCGACGGCAACCAGGTGCGGCACCGAGAGCCCGCTGAGGACTCGGGTCAGGGTCGAGTTCGGTGGCGTGCTCGCGTCGAGGTAGTAGAGGCCGCCGCGTCCCGGGTCCCAGCCGCCGAGGTCGGTCACCAGGAACTGGTAGGGGCGCCCCGGGAGCTCGACCAAGGTGCGCGGCGAGAAGGTCGTGCCGTCGTCTCCCGCCACCACGCCCGCGCAGGCGTAGTCCGCTGTGTCGACGACCACCCGGGGCCAGCCGCCGCAGGTGACGCCGGTCCGCGAATAGTCGTCCGCCTTGCCGGTTGGCAGCGGCGGGAGATCGTCCCGGCGCTCGGCCCCATCATCTGAGGCGCATGCGCCCCCGAGGCTGAGGCCCAGGAGCGTTAGCGACAGGAGGATTATAGTCTTCGCATGCATGGCCACTATTTCGTGGCCTAGCACGCCTCCGAGGGGGCCGCGATCAAGCGTCGTCCTTGGTTCGCAGCTCCGGAGGCATATCCCCGTCCTCGAAGACCGGCACCCGACCGAGACTACTTACGTGCTCTTCGGGAAGGCGGTGGGCTCGGGCGCCCGCCAGAACAACCTCGAGGTACTCGCGCCGCGGGGGAACCACGCCTTCTGACCGGAACTCCGGGCGCACGACGTAGAGCCACGCCGAGGTGGTGCCGCCGCTCATCCGGACCCCTACCAGCGCGTCCCCGCGGGAGTAGCGCCCCGGGTGCCCCTCCTTTTCGTCGAGGGCCCGGAGGCCCCCGGCGTCGACCTCGAGGACGACCCCCGGGAGCACCGCCCCGGCGCGCTCTCGGACGTTGGCGGCTCCGCCCCTGCGCGCCGGCGAGCGGTAGTTCCAGACCAGCTCCCAGCCGTCCAGGAGCGCTGCATAGGACGCCAGGATCGATCCGTCGCCGTGACCGCGGCCCTCCATCCACCGCCGCAGATCGGGCAAGTGCATGTTGGAGCCGTACGCAAAGACGCGGTGCATCACGGCCCGGCGCTCGTCTCTCCAGGCGCATCGATTGGTGCTTCCACCTCGAGTCGCGCTGCCAGCTTACGAACCCACCGCCACTCGAGGATCTTCTCGACCCGGAAGAAGCACGCAAACGCGACGCCGGTGAGCTGGTAGACGAAGCCGATCGCCATCAACAGCA
>JAFDCW010000624.1 GCA_019312705.1 Deltaproteobacteria bacterium | reverse complement strand
GCCGGCGGACGAGAACGCCGACTTCGCGCTACCCCTCGAAGAGGTCCTCGCCAAGTATCCGGGGCTCCAGAGCCAGACCGAGGACGAACTCTGTGAAGCCCTTCGGCAGCTCTTCCTCGACTGCTACTCGAACGCGGGAAGCCTCATCGAGGTGGAGCCGCTCGTCGCCCACCACATGCGGTCGGGTACCGTGCGCGTGCGGCGCGGCGCGCTCCAGGCGTGGGCGAACCTCGTCGACAACCGGGTGACACCTCAGCACCTCGAGTCGCTCTACGCCGTCGCGAACATCCCCGGCCTCGACCAGCAGACCTTCGATGAGGTGATCCGCGCGGCGTGCAAGTTTGCCGAAGAGGGTGCCTTGCACATGGTTCAGCAGCTGGCTCAGAGCGCGGACCCCCATGTGCGTTGTCAGGTCGCGACCTGCCTCCGCTTCGATGCTTCGAACCGGTTCCAGGGCAAGCGCGAGCTCCTGGTGCACATGGTAGAAGACCCCGATCCCAAGGTGCGCGCGGCGGTCGTGGGCGCCTTCTCGGACTTCGCCGACGACGCCCAGGTCATGCACGGGGTCGCGGGGAAGTGCGACACGGACCAGGCCGCCGAAGTCCAGGTGGCGTGTATCAATACCCTCGCCACGATCCACCGCAACAACGATGGTCAGCTGACGCGCGCCGTGTACGAAAAGCACCTCGGCAACCCCAACGACGACGTTCGCTCAGCGATCGCGCAAAACCTGGGCTGGCAGCCCGAGGCGCAGGTGCAGTGGGTCTGGAACGTCGCCCAGCGTTTGGCGGCAGATGAGAGCGAGGACGTGCGGCGGTCGATGGCCTTCCAGTTCGTCAACCTCGGCAAGTTCCCGCAGTTGCTGCCAATCGTTCAGCACATGGTCGACAATGATCCGTCCGAGGACGTGCGCACGGATGCCCTCCGGGGCCTCGGCCGCTTGGCTCCCGTCGACCAACTGGTGCCCTATTACCAGGCCAAGCTCTCCCAGGACCCGTCGAAGAACATGATGTGGAACATCATCTCGGGCCTGCGTGAGCACAAAGGCACCCAGGCCGCCCAGTCCCTCCTGACCCAGCTCGGTCAGCATCCGGACCCGGGCATCGCGGACGCGGCTCGGGACGCGATGACCTGATCGGTTAGAATCGGGGATGCTTCGCCCCCGATACCGGGCTGTTCCGTTGCTCGTGCACCCCTCAGAGGGCTGCCGGTGGCACCGATGAACGGCCGCGCGCGTCTGCTCTTTGGTCTCGTCATCCTCCTCGCGGTGGCCGGCCTCGGGGCATTCTTCTACGCCCGTATCGAGATGGAGAGCCGCATCCGCGACTACGGCCCCGGCGTCGATGCGATCGGCTACGCCCGCGGGGGGGCTATCCCCTCCGAGGGCGAGTTTTCCGAGAGCGCGCGCGCCGCGGCGCATGCCCTCGGTCTCGAGGTCGTCACCCTCGACGTGGTGCGCACCGAGGAGAGTGGCCGAGACCTGGGCGGCAACCTCATGCAGAAAGCGATGGGCAACCTGGGCACGGTTCGCATGGAGCTCGTGCGTTACGATGTTCGTACGACCGTCATCGCTCGTAAGTGGTTCTTTTCGCGCACCGGGGAGCTCGCAGTAGGCCGCACCTATCGGCGAGAGGTAACCCTCGAGACGCCGGATAGCCGTCCGCCGCCGAGAGTTTCGGACGAGCCGGCCGTGGAGCGAGGTCTCTGAAAGGGCGCGGCGGGACGGCGTCCCGTCCGGTGATCAGAGCGGCGTTGCGTTCAGCACGAAATCGCCGGCGGAGAGCTCGTCGAAGCCGTCTACGACGAGCACGATCGTATCCCCGGCGGTCACCGTCAGCTCGATCTCCGAGGTGCGCCGGTCCCCGGCGTCGTCGTTGCAGCCGAGCGGCGCGCCTCCGTCGCAGCTGACGAGAGCGAGGAGCTGGGTGTCGAAGGCGGAGCCGAAGGTGTCGAAGCGATAGGTGCCGGACGCGGGGGCCGTCCACGCGATGGCCACGTCCGGGGCCACGTCGCCCCCGGCGGCACAGCTCGCGGAGAAGTCGTTTCCCGCACCCACGGTATTGCCCCGAGCAATCACTCCCGTACCTTCTGTAGCCGTCAGGTCGGCGCAGCCGCCGGCGCTTCCTCGCACGCATTCGCCGATGGCGGCGAAGAAGGCGTCGAGGGCGTCTACGGGAGTCCCGGGGCAGGCGGCGATCGTCGGGCCGGCGACCGCCTCGCAGGCATTCAGGGCGTCGACGTCGCAGCTCGCTTGGGCCCGGAAGCAGGCGGCCTGCGCCTCGGTGGCCTCGGTGATGCACTGGAAGCCATCTGAGAGCCGGGAAGAGTGGGCCGCCATGGCCGCGTCGGCGCACGCCCGAACGCCGGCGGTGCTGCCTTCGGCGAGGGCGCATTCGTCCGCCGTCGTGTAGTCGCGGACCGTTATTTCACAACGGCAGAACTCCGCACTCAGCTCGGCCACGGCTTCGAGCCATCGCCCCCCGAGGCCAGCTTCGGGCGTGGCTGCGTCCTCCAGGGGCTCGTCGGACGTGTCGGGCGCCCGCGAGGTGTCGGCCTCGCCACCATCGGCGGGTGTCGCGTCAGCGCCCACACCCGAATCGGCCGCGTGCGTCCCGTCGTTGGAACAGCCCCCAGCCATGGTGGCGGCCACGAGCACGGCGCCGCAGAGTGCGGCGCAGGTGACGAATGGGCCCATTGCCGTTACGCGAATGACTTGATCCAAGATTGATCCAACTGGCTCCTGGACACCCGGGCCCAGGAACGGGGGGCATATGCTGTGTGCCCCGTCTGGTCGCCACTCCGAGAACCTCCGAGCGTCTTTGAGAACATTGGGGACGCATCCTTTGACTCTCTCCGTGGCCGAAGCCGGCGGGACGTTCTACCCGTGCGGTGAAAGCCTGGAGGTATTCATGATCCGCGTTCAGACGCTCGCCGCCGCCGCGATGATCGGCGCCCTCGCCGCGCCCGCTTGCACATCGCCCTCGGCGACAGCCCACGACGCGGCGCCGCCCGGAGACTCCCTGGTCTCGCCGGACGGCGGGGGCGGTGCGGCGGCAATGACTGACGCCGCCCCCGAAGACGCTATGGGCGCATCCGCCCTCGATGTGAACACGTACTTCGACGAGTTCTTCGGCACGCTCTGCGCGTGGTTGGTGCGCTGTGAGCCAAAGCTCGGCGCCGCAGCGTTCGGTGAGGTCTCCTGCCATCCCCTACGCAGGGAGGTAGTCCGCGCGCAATTTCTCGCGGCCACCACTGAAGGTATCACCGACTTCGAACCGGCCGTTGCTCGCGAGTGCCTGTCCGAACTCTCCGCGGCTACTTGCAACGTCGCGTCCGTCGACCTGACGCGATGTGACACTGCCTTCGTCGGGCGCGCCTTCGAGGGACAACCTTGTGCGACGGATCTCGCATGCCGGGAGGGAGTCTGTTCTGTTGGGGCGAGCTGCCCCGGGTCCTGCGTGGTGCAGCACGAGGGTGACCCTTGCGCGCGTTCCCGTGAGTGCGCCGGTGGCCTCGTCTGTCGTGATGGAAGCTGCGCCGCGCCGGCGGCTCTGGGGCAGCCCTGCAATCGTCGTACAGACTGCGCCTACCCTCTGACATGCGGCGCGGCTGGAGCGTGCCAGGCCCCGGCCG
>JAFDCW010000623.1 GCA_019312705.1 Deltaproteobacteria bacterium | reverse complement strand
CGACTGTTTGTTGTAGTCGTCTTCTTCGACGTGGCCGTTGCTGGTGGACACGGCCCCCTTCTTTTCGAGGACAGAACTCATCACCCAGGCGCTGATGATGAACTGGAGCTCGGGCATCGAGTAGTTGGCTTCGTGGTCGAGGGCTGTAAAGACGTCCATGAGATCTCCGGTTGGGGACGGGACCTTGACGGAGGTACGGGACAGCCGCAAGGGGGGGTCCACCGATTTGGACGCGCGACCCGCCCGGCGACGCTTTTACGCCTGATCTTTGGAGTGATGTCGAGGTGTTACCTGAGGATCAAGCGGGCGAGGCGCTTGCAGTGCTCGATGTTGGCCGCTCGATCGAGGTCCATCTCGACGACAATGTAGAGGATCCGAGCCCCATCGAGGACGGCGAGCTGGTTGAGACGCGGTAGGGCGCGGGCCGCATCTCCGATGCCTTCGACGACCTCCGTATCGGCTTGGAAGACCACCTCCTGGTCGATGTTCTTCGTTTTGACCGGCTGCCGGATGCCCTCCTGAAGCCGGGTCGTCGCTTGTTCGAACCCCACACGAGCCGCATCTGCATCCGCGAAGGTCGGGCCATAGTTGAGGGTCACCGCGTTCTCGAGGCGAGGCAGGTCCAGGGCGCTGTTGATCAGATTTTGGGCCTGGCGTGCTGGACTCTCCTCCCCGCTCCGCATGCGCCGGGCCATCTCCTCCGTGTTCTCTTGCATGCGCTGACGGATCTCCAGTTGGAGCTCATCACGGTTCGGCTTGTCCCACCGATACTGGCACATGCGGCGCACGTCATTGAGGGGCGCGGGGTTTGCTATCGCGGTCTCCGCCGGCACCTCGAAGGTCGTGCGCACCATCGCTTCGGTGAGCACGGCGCAAGGGTCGGGCTCTTCTTCGATCGCCGGTGCCTCGCCGCCTCCCGCAGCGGCTGGGGCGGCCGCCACCGCCTCGGCGGCCTCCTCGCCGAGCGCCGGGGCGTCGTCCCCGTCGTCACCGCACGCGGAGAAGAATACGGTCGCGGTCAGGGCGACGATTACTGAGATCGCGGAAGATGTTCTGAACATGCGCCAGAAGGGAAGCACCCACCCGAACGAGGTGCAAGGCATGCGGTCTACGTCACCTCCGTCGGTCGAAGACGCGAAAGAGGGTGAGGGTGATGGGCTCACTCCGGTCGCCCAGGTTGCCCGCTAGGTTTCCGTCGTAGATGCGGGGCGTGAAGCGCGTGGTGGCCACCTCGTCGAGGGCCGCGCCGCGGTGCACGGCCTCACAGGCCGCCGCGATCTGCTCGTCGTCTTTCTTCCGCGCAAAGCAGAAGAGCCCCTCGTAGTAGTAGAGGCACGGGGGCGGCGTCTCGAGCAGCGCCCGGGCCTCTTCGAGCAGCGCGTCCGGTGCCCCGGCCTCGGCGCCGATGGATAGCGGCACGAAACGCCGCCGCTCGGTATGTCCGTCGAGGATCGCCCCTGCGCGGTCGAATCGCAGGTCGACGTCGCCCGCACCCTCCCCGGTGTATTCGAGCACCGTGCAGGATTCCGGGATCTCTCGGGCGACGTCGCGAACAAACGCGTATTCACGCTGGTCGTCGAAGGCGACGTCGCGAATGAACGAGCTGTGTAAGAAGGGGGTCGCCAGGAGGTAGGCCACGCCCGCCCAGAAGAGAGCGCGGCGCCGCGCATGCATGCGGGCAAACCCGAGGGCGGCGAGGAGGACGAAGGGCACGACCAAGTGCAGGTGGTAACGAGCCTGCATGGCGATGGACCGCGGCGTCACGTAGGCGTGGGCGACGTAGAAGAGCAGAAGCCAGGCCACGAGGAAGACGCCCTTTTCGCGCTCGGGGCCGGGGCCGCGGACCGATATCCAGGCCCCGACGACGGCGAGGACGGATAAGACGGGGGGCGTGATCCACGGATGCAGGAGGCTGTTTTGTAGCGGAGAGAAGAACGAGCGAATGCCCGTCGTCACGGTCACGAAGGTCAGGCCGTTGGCGATCTGGTCGCCATAGAGAGGCTGTACTTCGAGCACGAAGGTCGTCACGGCGACGGCGACGAGCAGCGTCGAGACCAAGAGCCTCGACCGGAGCCGGGCGGAACGCCGGGAGAGGTAGAACGCCGTCCAGAGCAGGAGCGGCAGGAAGATTTGATTGAGGGGCCGGGTCACGAACATCACCCCGGCGACGAAGGGCAAGGCCACGGTCGCGGCGAGCCGAAAGCGTGCGCTCTCGTCCTTGAGGGCTATGTGCACCAGAGCGAAGGTGAACGAGCTGAGGGCCAGGGATGGGATGAATGCCACTTCGCTCTGAGAGAAGCGCAGGTGAACCGGAAGGACCGCGACGATGACGGCGGCCAAGAGGGCGGTGCGCTCGGAGTCGAGGAGCTTCTTGGCGTGCAGGAAGACCGCGGCCGGCGTCCCGATGGCGAAGAGCAGGTCGACGGCGATGGCGACGTCGAAGTAGTGGGCCTGGGCTTCGGCTCGCTCGAGCACGGCGGCGAGGCCTGGTCCCTCCCAAATCAGGCGCATCAGGGGCGTCGTGCGGCTGAAGGGCCACGCGCCGAGCATGGTCGCCGGGGACAGAGTCAGGCGGAGGAGGGCGCCGAGGACGGTGAGGCCAACAACACCGCAACGCGCAGTTCGGGACCCCTTGGCCAGGTCACGGCCGAGGAGCACCAAGAACAACGCGAGGCCGAGCAGGCAGAGGACCATTCCGTCGATGGCCCATCCGGACCCGAGGAGGCGCTCGATGGGCCGGGCCGCGGACGGGGGGGGCAACTGGGCGCGGCGCCGATGAAAACCTCCCGGGTCGTTCTCGAGGATGGCGGCATAGATGGCGTCCGCCGCTCGCCGACCGGCGTCCGACGACGCCTCACGGCGGACTGCGAAGCTCGCCGTCTCACCGTCCGAATCATCGGCGTAGTCGGGGTGTTCGAGGCGGACGCTCGCCGTGTCATCGCCGGGTCCGACCAGCTCGCAGGCGATGTAGGTCGCCTCGATGCGCACGTTCATCAACCGGAAGCCGTCACTCACCTCCCCGGTGAGCGTGTAAGGAGCGAAGAGCGCGAGCGTCTCGTCTTCACGTCCAGCTTCGATGATCGGGACCTGGCCGACCTGCGCCGCCGCCGGGGTCACCCCGACGGACGACCAGAGAGCGACGAGCATGAAGAAGCGCTTCACACGGTCAGATACCTGTGCCGGGGACGGGATACAACCGAGGATGGTATGGTCAGGCGTCGCGGATCCCCTGCACCAGTACCCGCACCAGCCAGTGCAGGTGCTCGCGCCGCTCGGCCATGGCCTCGGGCGCGAGGTGGTCACCACCCCACACCGGCCGAAGGGCCGGGGCATAGGTGAAGTAGTTGATCACCGCACCGGAGATGGTGACAAACATGTGGCGCGCCGCGAGGGGGCCGTCGTCAGGCGCGATGCCCAAGAGGGCGCGCTCGGTCCAACGCTCGAGCTCGCAGAGGTTTTCCTGAATCACCTCGAGGTGAGTGCCGGGGCCGGCGATCTGCTGCTGAACGAGGCGCGCGAAACGGATGTTCGAGGCCATGAAGTCGAAGTACGCATCGACGAGGCGTCGGAGGCGTTCGTCGAGCTCCCCAGGCTCCCCGAGGGCGACCTCGAGGGCCTTCCGGTGGGCCTCGTAG
>JAFDCW010000622.1 GCA_019312705.1 Deltaproteobacteria bacterium | reverse complement strand
GCAGACACCCCGGTCCCCGCCGGAGTGCCCCTCGCCCGCCTGGGCACGTCCCTGGCCTCCGGGGGACTGTCGAACGCGGGCGAGCCGCTCTTTCTTCGTGACGCCGAGGGCCACCGGGTCAGCGCCGCCCCCAAGACCACAACCGGCGCCGGCCAATGCCTGGTCCGCCGGTCCGGTGCGAGTCGCGATGGCCGCCGGGGTGACGTCGATGCCTTCGTCGTCGGCCCGTGCACGCCGGGGAGAGAGCCCTGAGACCGCGACCAGAAGACGTGGTGACCGTGACCGTCGGGGAGATTGTCTTCCAATCGAACGACGGCCGGTACTCGGTCATCAAGGCCTCGCCCGAAGACAAAGACGAGGCGATCACGGTCGTCGGGGACCTCGGCGCGGTCGCCATCGGCGAGAGCCTGCGGATTCGCGGGCGCTTCACCACCCACGCGACCTACGGAGAGCGCTTCGCCGCCGCGGGCTACACACCCGTGATGCCCAAGAGCCGGGCCGGCGTCGTGCGCTATCTCGGATCAGGCCTGGTCCCGGGCATAGGCCCCGCCCTCGCAGAGCGCCTCGTCGCCGAGTTCGGCGACCGCACCCTCGACATCATCGCCGGGCAATCAGTCCGCCTGACTCAGGTGGACGGCATCGGGAAGAAACGCGCTTCCGCCATCGCCGAAGCGGTGCGGGAAAGGCGGGCCGAAGCCGAGACGGTGTCGTTCCTGCACTCCGTGGGCCTCGGCACCGCCCTCGCCCGGAAGGTCCTCCGGCGTTATGGCGACGACGCGGTACGGGTGATTCGCGAGGACCCCTACATCGTCGCAGAACAGGTCCGCGGCATCGGCTTTCGCACCGCCGACCAAGTCGGGCGGGAGAGCGGAATCGCCGACGACGACCCCCGCCGGGCCGCCGGGGCGGTGCTGCACCTTCTCGGCAAGGCCGCCGACGACGGGCACGTCTGTACGCCGCGGAGTGTACTGGTCGAACAGGCCGCCTCCCTCTCGGTGCCCCGGGACCAGGCCGACCAGTCCGTCGACACCCTCGCAGGCCGGGGCATGGTCATCCTCGAAGGCGGCGGGCCGGGAGAGGAGGAGCAGGACCAAGACGTCTATGCGCCGCCGCTGCATCGCGCGGAGGTGTCCGTCGCGAAACACCTCCGGCGCCTCGCGGCCCGAAGCCGGGAGATACGGGCCGCGGACGAGCGCGCCGTCGCCGAAGCAAGCGGCGAAGAGCTCACCTCGGAGCAGCGGACCGTAGTGCAAGCCGCGTTGAGCCACGGACTGGTCGTCTTGACCGGAGGACCCGGCACCGGCAAGACCACCACCGTCCGGGCCCTCGTCCGCGCCCAGGAGATCCTCAACCGCCGGACCCTCCTCTGTGCACCGACGGGACGCGCTGCCAAGCGCCTCGCCGAGGCCACCGGCCGCGAGGCCAAGACCATCCATCGGCTGCTCGAGTGGAACCCAGCCCTGGGCAAGTTTCGCCGCGGGGAAGAGGCCCCCCTCGACGCCGAAGTGGTCCTCGTCGACGAAGCTTCCATGCTCGATGTGCGGCTCGCCGAGAGCCTCGTCGCCGCCATCCCCAGCGCCACGACGCTGGTCCTCGTCGGAGATGTGGATCAGCTGCCCCCGGTCAGCCCCGGCCAGGTCCTCCGGGAGCTCATCCGGAGCGAAATCGCCGAAACGGTGCGCCTGAGTGTCGTATTCCGCCAAGCCCAAGAAAGCGCCATCGTCCGCGGCGCCCACCGCATTCTGCACGGAGAAGCGCCAGAGCCGACTCCCGCCGGCACCCGTGGCGACGGCGACCTCTTCATCGTGCGCACCCGCGATCCGGACCGGATCGCCGAGCGGCTCGTAGCGGCCCTCGAGCGCATGAAGCAGGTCTACGGCCTCGACCCGAAGCGCGACGTCATGGTGCTCTCGCCGATGCGTCGCGGCAGCACCGGCACCGAGCGGCTCAACGCCCTACTCTCGCAGGAACTCAACCCGCCTCAGGGCAAGCCCCCGGCCGGGACGCGCCCAGGCTCCCTTCGCGTCGGCGACAAAGTCATGCAACTGCGCAACGACTACGACCGAGACGTCTTCAATGGCGACCTGGGCGAGGTGCGCAGAACAGAGGGCGGCATCACCTACGTGGACATCGACGGGCGAGAGGTCCAGTACCGCGTCGACCAGCTCGAACACCTCACCCTCGCCTACGCATCGACGATCCACAAAGTGCAGGGCAGCGAGTTTCCGGCGATCGTGGTCGTCCTGCACGCGGGCCATCACGTGCTCTTGTCCCGGGCGCTCGTATATACGGCGGTGACTCGCGCCAAGCGCCTGGTGATGATCCTCGGCGACGACCGAGCGCTCCGCCGCGCCATCGGCAACGACGAGAGCTACGAGTCCCGGTCGCGCCTCGAAAAGCGCCTGCGAGCTACCCCTGGAATGCGGCCATGACTCCGTCATGGAAGGCTGGCCGGAAGCCGCGAATCTTCTCGTTCGCGCGACTCGGGTGCACTCTGTTGGTGAGCAGAACGGCGACGACGTCCCGGTCTGGGTCGATCCAGATGCTCGTCCCGGTGAATCCGAGATGGCCAAAGGACCGCGGCCCGAAGCGGCGCCCGGCGCTGCTATCGGTGCCGCTCTTACTGTCCCAGCCCATTCGGTAACGCGCCACTTCGTCACGCGGGGCGAGGGCGTCGATGAGAGCCTGGGCGGGCAGGTACGAGGACTCCCCGGCGAGCACGTCCAGCATCGCGCGACCGAAGACCGCCACGCCGTGGGTATTGCCGAAGAGCCCGGCGTGGCCGGCGACCCCGCCGAGGGCGGCGCAGTTTTCGTCGTGCACCTCCCCGACGATCAGGCGCTCACGCCAATCGCAGTACTCCGTGGGCGGCGCCGTGCGCATGAGTTCAGCCGTACGCTCAGCCCCGAGGGTCCCGGCGTAGTAAACCTCGCGGTCGATGCCGAGGACCGAGGTCACCTCTTGCTCGACGAGGTCCGCGAGAGGCACGCCGGCTGCCCGGGAGAGCAGCTCGCCGGCGATCATGTAACCGAGGTCACTGTACTCGGTCTTCGTGCCCGCTGGGCGCTCGGACCTCCGCGACGATTCGTTGAGCATCCATCGGCGCGCCGCCGGCGTCCCCGGCTCGTGAGGAACGTCGAGGTAAAGCCCTCCCCATGCCGAGAGGCCCGACCGGTGCGCGAGCAACTGCTCGATGGTGGCGCCGCCACCGGGGCCACTCCGGACATCGGGCAGCACCGAGTCGGCTCGCGCCCCGAGGTCGATGACCCCCTGGTCCGCGAGGCGCAGCGCCACCGTCGCCACGAAGGGCTTCGTCAGCGATGCGAGGTCATAGGGAGTATCTTCGCGGACCTTCGCCCCACCCGGGGACAGATGCCCACCGGCGCCGAAGGCATAGACGACCTCCCCCGCTTCACGGTATGCAACGCACGCCGCTCCACCGGGAAACACTTGCCCCGCCACGCCCGCCGCCAAGAGCCGGCTCGCTTCGGCTCTAATGCGGTCCTTCCGGCCACTCCCCACCTTTAAAGGGGTACCGGAGCGACGCACGCGGGTCTATCAGAAAAGAACGGTCACCGGCCGGTCGTCAACCCCCCCCAAGATATGGACTACCCCGTCGAAGCTCCCCCTTATGCC
>JAFDCW010000065.1 GCA_019312705.1 Deltaproteobacteria bacterium | reverse complement strand
TCCCCCTTGGCCGCGCCCTTCGGCAGCATGTAGGAGCAGAGCACCGGGGTGACGGTCACGGCGACCAGGAGCGACGCCCCGATGGCCACCAGGAAGGCGATGCCGAGGGGCCGGAGGAGCCGACCCTCGAGCCCCGTCAGGAAGAGCAGGGGCAAGAATACGAGGCCGAGGATCGCGGTGGCGCTGACGATCGAAGAGCGGACCTCGGTGGATGCGGCGAGCACCGTCTCGATCACCGTGGAGCGTGCGGCTTCGGGCATCTCGTCTCGTTCGCGGAGCCGACGCGAGACGTTTTCGACGTCTACGATCGCGTCGTCCACCAACTCGCCTACGGCGATGGCGAGGCCGCCGAGGGTCATCGTGTCGAGAGTCAGGCCGAGGGCCTCGAGGACGAGGACCGCCGCCAGGAGCGAGATCGGAATGGCGACGCCGCTGATGACCGTCGGCCTCCAGCTCCAGAGAAAGAGAAAGAGCAGGACGATCACCAGGACCGCGCCGTCTCGCAGGACCTCGACGAGGTTGTTGACCGCCCGCTCGATGAAGTTCGCCTGGCGGAAGGTATCCCGATGCACGGTGACGCCGCGGGCGGTGAGGCTCGGCTCGAGTTCGTCGAGGGCGCGGTCCACCTCCGCGGTGACGGCGAGGGTGTCGGCCCCGGGCTGCTTGGCGACGCGCAAGACGATCGCGGGTTCACCGTTGTAACTCCCAGTTCCCCGACGCGGCGCCGCGCCGACGCGGATCTCTGCGATCTGGGCGAGACGGATCGGCACCGAGCCTCGGGTCGCGACGACCAGGCCCGCGAGGTCATCTGTGCCGTGGGACCGGCCGAGGACGCGGACGACCGATTCCTGCTCCTGGGCGACGACCCAACCTCCGGGGGCGTTCTGGCTTCCCCCTTCGAGGGCGTGCACAACGTCCTCGATCGTGAATCCGTACGCTTCCATGCGCTGGGGGTCGAGGAGCACCTGGTATTGGCGCACCTCGCCGCCCTGGGAGATCACCTGCGAGACGCCACGGACCGCCAGGAGGCGGCGCCGGAGGTCGACGTCCACCAGGCGCCGGAGTTCCATCTCGGAGAGATGATCGGAGGTGACCGCGAGGAAGAGAACCTCGCCCATGACCGACGATGGAGGCGCGAGGGTCGGCGCCTCCACGTCCGGGGGGAGGGCATCGCCGAGGGTCTGGAGGCGCTCGGTGATGCGCTGGCGGGCGACGGAGTCGCTCGTATCCCAATCGAATTCCGCCCAGACGATGGAGATCCCCGGCGCCGAAGCCGAACGCACCCGGCGGAGCCCGGCGGTGCCGTTGACCGCGGTCTCGAGGGGGAAGGTGACGAGGGTCTCGACCTCTTCGGCGGCCATGCCCGTGGCCTCGGTCACGATCGTCACTCGGGGGGCGGTGAGATCGGGGAAGACATCGACCTTAGCATTGGCAGCCCGGTAGGAGCCGAAGACGACGAGAGCTCCCGCGGCCGCGAGCACGAGCCAGCGGTTGTTGAGGGAGATCCGAAGCAGCGCATTGATCATCAGTGCACGTGCCCGTGACTGGGCTCGGACGACGCCCGCGCAGCGAGGCGGATGAGGTTCGCGCCACGGGTCACGACCCGGTCACCAGCTTCGACGCCGCTCGAGAGCGCCACCCATGCGCCGGCGCGGCTGCCCACGCGGACCAATCGCTCCTCGAAGGTTTCCCCCTCGACCTGCACGTAGACGATGTCGCGCCCCTCGTCTTGGACCAACGCGCTCCGGGGCACAGTGACCGCGAGGATGCTCTCGCCCGCGGGGACCGCTACCCGAACCGTAGCGCCGACCCGAAGGCGGGGGTCCGGAGAGTGCAGCGCATAGATGATGTCGACGGTGCGCGATGCGCGGACTACCGTCCGGCCGACGGTGACGACGGACGCCGCCGGGGACTCGCCGCTGACCTGGATGGGCAGCCAGTCGTCCAGGCCGAGGATGCGGTAGCTGGCGTCGTCGTCCGCCCGGACCCGCGGCACGTCGTGCTCGGGAACCCGGGCCCGAATCCACAGCTCCGACGGGTCGACGATCTGGAAGAGCACGTCGCCGGCGGACACAGAGTGGCCCGGACTCGCGTGCACGTCGGTCAGGACACCCGCGATGGGCGCGGTGAGCCGGAAGGTACCGGGGCCCCGGCCGGTGCTCGAGCTGGTGAAAAGACGCTGGGCCCGCCGCGCCGCCGCGACGGCCTCGCCGGCCACCTCGGCCTCTCGCCGCGCGATCTCCAACTCCCGCTCGGGGATCGCCCGGTCGGCGACGAGGCGCTCAGCGCGCTCGACGGTGGACCGAGCGGTGGCCGCCCGGGCCGCGGCTTCGGCCACGACGAGGCTCGCTCGCGCGCCTTCCTCGGGAGACGACGGGGCCGGCGCGAGGGTCGCGAGGACCTGACCCACGACGACATCGTCACCGGGCCGTGGCAGCCCCGACGCCGGGGCCACGACGCGGCCGGCGATGGGGGCGCCGAGTTCGGCAGATCCGCCCGGGGGAGTGGTCACCTCGCCGGAGACCTCGACCGTCGGCACCAGCGTGCGCTCCTCGGCGAAGGCGGTTGCGAAGGGCACCTGCCACTGTTGCTCCTTCAAGAAGGCGATCGCAGCCGCGCCCTCACTCTCTTCGCCGCTCGCGGCCTCCGCCGCTGCGTCGCTCGCGAAGACCTCGATCTCGAAGCCTTCGACGACATCTTCGACGGCCTCTCCGTCGGGCCCGAGGCGCACCGCCAGGCGACCGCGGTAGGTGCCCGGGGTCTCCGGACGGAAGGTCACGGGGAAGATCCCGGGGCGGGCCGGCTCCGGAACGGTCGTCTCGAGGGTCGCCGGGCCGTCGAGGGTCAGGGTGACAGATCCCTCGGTCGGGCCGCTGAAGCCGTCGAGGATCGTGAGATGTACGAGAAGGGTGACCTCCTCACCCACCACGGCCGCGGGGTGCTCGGCGAAAAGCTCGACGGCGTCGGTGAAGCGGGTGATCGACACTCCCTCGCCGTGGCCGTGCTCGTCGTCACCGTGCTCGTCGTGACCGTGCTCGCCGTCACCGTGCTCGTGGTCACCGTGCTCGTCACCGTGCTCGTGGTCGCCGTGCTCGTCGTGACCGTGCTCGTCGCCGCAGCCGACCGGCGCCCAGGCCGCGAGAAAGAGCACCAGAGCACATCTCAAAGGTCCGCTCATCGCAATGCTCCAGTCGCGTTTCTCAAGGCGATCTCCGCCCGCCGCGCTTCGAGGCGTAAGTTCACGCGTCGGAGGGCGACGGCGATGGCGGCGCGGCGCGCATCGAGCAGCTCCACCAAGCTGCGGCGGCCCTCGCGATAGCCGCTGTTGGCGGCAACCAACAGTCCTTCGAGGGACCCCCGGGTCTCCACGTCGAAGCGGTTTGCTTCCGCGGAGAGGCCGACGAGCCTGAGGTGCGCCGCCACGACGGCGGCCCGTGCCCGCCGCGTGCGTGCGTCGAGTTGGGCTTCGGCCACCGCGCTCTGCCCGCGCGCCGCCGCCGAGACCGCTCGGCCCTGACTGAAGAACGGTAAGAGGAACGACACGCCAGCGACGTAGCCCACCTCGGTATTGGTCTCCCGCTCGAGGTTTACGCCACCGGTGAGCAAGAGCGGCGGGATCCAGGCGTTCGCCGCGGACGAGGTCGCATCGGACGCAAGCTCGCGCGCCCGACGCCGCGACGCGAGGGTCGGTTGCTCCTCGGCTTCGTCGAGGAGCGCCCCCAAATCCGGAAGCACGGAGACCGCGAGGGTCCCTTCGAGGGTCGGTTCGTCGTCGACGGGCCTTCCGAGCAATACGAGCAGACGAGCGCGGGCGAGCTTCGCAGCGATTTCGCTCGTCGCGAGCGCGCTGCGGGCGAGCTCGACCTCGAGGGTGACGCGCATCTGGTCCATGCCCGCAGCCGTCCCGTGAGCTTCCCGGGCGCTGATCACGCGCACGGCCTCGTCGAGGGCTGCGACCGCTCGGAGGGCGACCTCGACCCGCTCGTCCGCGGCGATGCCGTCGTAAAAGGCCATCAGCGCGGCGGCGGCGATTCGGCTGCGTACATCGATCGCCTCGGCCTCGCGCAGAGCTGAGCGGCCTTGGGCGAGAGCTTGCTGAGCGCTGCGCCGTCCAGATAGGTCGACCGGCACGGTCAACGCCACGACATCCTGGCTCGAGCCCGGGCCCGTAGCGACCGCCTCGCGGTCCCAGCTGAGCTGGGGGTCGGGGTAGAGGCCCGCCGCCTCGGCGAGGGCCTCGGCTTGGGTGATGCGCCCTTCGGCGATGCGTACATCGGGGGCGCCCTGGAAAGCCATCGTGAGCACGTCGGCCTCGGTCCAGGTCTGGGCCTGGGCCTGAGCCGTCGAAAGTGCGGCGAGAACCAAGAGCAGCACCGCAATGGCGCGCCCCCGACCACGAGCCAAGGCCGTTGCGACACCAATTCCAAAGAGGATCATCTGCGGCACGGCTTCACGCTCCGAGAAAGCTGAGGGCGGACTCGAGCATGTGGTGGACGGCGCCGGCGCCGAGGGCGACGGTCATGAACGCAAACGCGACCCCCGCAAAGAGGGCCCGGAGTGGCGGCCCGCCATATTGCGGCGTCTCGTTGAGCAGCTCGATGATGCGCGCTGGGATGGCGCCGTGACCACGGTCGGCTGTTTGTCCGCGCGCGACCGTCAGGAGGGCCTCGGCGACGCGCACGGGATCGCCGAGCTGACCCGCCGCGTGGGCGTCGGCAGCCATCTCCTGGGCAACGCCGATTCGACGTTCGAGGGCGTCGGCGATACCGGGCAGATGAAAGGCCAGGGCGAGGAATGCCACGAGACGCCGGAGCGGATCACGGCGCTCGGCGTGGGCACGCTCGTGGGCCAAGACCGCCTCGACCTCCGACGCCGGCCCCTCGAGAAGGGCGCGCGAGACGAAGAGGGTCGGAGACCAGTAGCCGAGGACAAAGGCGTTGGCCTCGTGGAGGGGAAGCACATGAACGTCCCCGATCGTCGCCGTTTGCACCGCCACGAGCTCCCGCCTGACACGACGGGCCCGGAGCACGCGTTCGGCGGCGCGGAGGAACAGCTGGGCAATGCGCGTGGCCAGAGCTGACGCCGGGAGGATCAGGAAGAGTGACGCGGACCGGGCCTGGTGGCCAAAACACAGATGCACGTGCTCTTCGAAGTGAGTCGCGCAGTGGTCCGGCGTGAGCCCCATCCACGGCCCGAAGGCGCCGACGACGACGAGCACGCTCGCGAAGAGCGGCAAGAACGAAAAGAGCAGCCAGATGCGCGCACGACCGTGGGCGTGCACGTGGCCGAGCGCTCGCTCGATGGGGATCATCATGGCCCCCGTGACCGCGCTCGCCACGAAGGCGACGAAGGCACAGGCTGCGACGAAGAGCAGCGCGAAGCCCCAGCTCATGCTTTGCGCTTTCCGCCCTGGGCCCGGCGGTCGGCGATCAACATCTCGAGGTTGTCGAGGGCGTTGTCGTCGGATTCGCCGACCAGGTCGACGAAGGCGGCGAGGATGCCTTCCCTCGAGAGGCCGCGGATCCCGCCCACCGCCGCGAGGACCCGGGCCGCGCGCAGCTCCGCCTCGGCGATCGTGGCGTGGTAGCGATACGCGTGGGAGACCTTCTGCCGGCCGACGAGCTCCTTCTTGTGCAGGCGCTCGAGGGCCGAGCCCACCGTATTGACGCTGATCTTGCGCGCGGCCCCGACGGCCTGGTGGGTCTCCTGAACGTCCGCCTCACCGACCCGCCAGAGGTGATCCAAGACCGCCTCTTCGAGAGCTCCGAGGACGGGCACAGACTTGGGGAACTTGGGCGAGTGGTCCAACGCTCGAACCGTGGACGAGCTAACTCCGGCTGTCAATCGGAGTTTTGATCGAGGGGGCCGCAAGAGCCAGCGAGGCCAGCGAGGCCGCCAAGGCCAGCGAGCTGAGGAGGCAGTGCAAAGCCAGCGCGCGCGCTACTCTCGCCACCATGAAGCGCATCTTGCTCATACTGACCCTCTCGGCGGCCTGCGGCGGAGGCTCGTCGACGGTCGATTCCGACGCGGATCGGAGTGATACCGAAGCGGAAGGCCCAGACGAGAGCGGGGGCACAGCGGGAGCCGAGGCGCCAGGATTGGCGACGACCCGCGCGACCGGCCGAAACTTCTCCATCCCGGTCCCTTCCGGCTATCGCCACGTCGTCAGCGGCGCTGTCGCAGACATGATGCGGGACGACGTTCTGACCCCCGGCGGGGTGATCCTGATGGCCCAGGCTTCGGACGTGGCCGGCGCCGGGGCGAGCAGCATCGTGGTCTCGCCCACGGCCGCGGATGTCTCAGCCGACGCGGTGGACGCGGGGCTCTGCGGCCAACTCGCCGTGATCGTCGCCGGCCAACACCTCGCAAGCGTCCAGCAGAGCGGCATGGTCGAGCTCCCCTGGGGCGCCACGTGCCAGTGGGTCCTGCGCCTCGATGGCGAAGAGACCCGGAGACGCCTCGGGACGGTCTTTGCGGCCCACGCCGAGGACTGGATAGTCACCTGCAACTACGATGAGCGTGACCAATCGGCATCGGCGGCATGCAACGAAGTACTGAGCGGCTGGTCCTTCGCGAACTAAACGGCATCGCCTGAAGCGCGATCCACGGCGCGAGGTCCGCAAAAAGGCGGAGGGCGACGCCAGTCGACCCCCAGCTCGTGCCGATCTCCGAACCGCGAATCCGCCTAGGGCGCGGCCGGGAGCGCTGGGAGCGCAGAGGTCACCCCGATGCCGAAGAAGGGATGGCTGCCGGCGTGCACGAGGGCCCGGACCTGCCCGGCAGCGTCAAGCACCGGGGCGCCGCTGTTGCCTGGCTCGATGGGGCAACCCCGAAGCCAGCCGACCCGCCGGGCGGCATGCCCGAGGGTCCGCTCCGCCTCAGCGCTCGTGCCGACCCGGCAGAGACGTGTTCGCAGCGCGTGCTGGGTGGAGTAGACCGGGTGGGGAGTAACAAGTGCGATACGTATGATGGTACCGGGGACCGGGGTCTCGGCGTTCGTGGGGACCACCGGGCGAGCCGCTTCCCGGCGGAGCCTCAGGAGCGCGTAGTCCATCGCCAGCACTTCGCCTTTGCCGTCCTGGATGGCGACGACCTCGACGACGCGATGCCAGCTGGCGGCGTAGGGACCGCTCTCGGGGAATGCTATCCAACCCGTGGCCCCCGGTTCCAGGGTGCCCACCCTGCCCTCGGCCCCGGTGACGCAGTGGCCAGCTGTTAGTATCAAGTTTGGCCCCACGAGCGTGCCCGTGCAGCGCTCCGGTTCGTCACCCCCTGGGAAGACGACCATGCCGATGCTCGCCGGACAGTCGTCGCTCGCTTCGCAGAAGACGTCGAGGCGTGGGTGGGTGCTCGCGGAGGCCTGGGCGACCGGGCCCCGGGCAGCCCGCGGACCGAGGGGCCCGTGGGACCTCGAGGTCGGCCGGGCCGCGGCGCATCCCCCCAGCGACATGGAGAGAAGCGCGAGCACGGCAGAGAGCGCGATACCGGATAAACGCACGGCGGTACTGACAACATGAAGGGGCCGAGGGTTCCGTGCAAAACGACCGCGGCGCCAAAACATCACAGTCGATACACACCGGCCCCGGGGCCGGTGGTGAGGAGGGGACGGAAACGCACTCTTGACATGAAATGATATTGGTCGGACCATCGGACCAATGTCGATTCAGCCCATTGCGCGTAGAGAGAGCGCGGTCGATGCATGCGCCCGAACGCTGAGCGAGGCGATCCTCGAAGGGGAGCTGGCCCCCGGCGAGAAGCTCCTCCCGGAGCGCGAGCTGGCGGCCCGTCTAGGGGTCAACCGGGTGACAATTCGGTCGGCCCTCGGGCGACTTCGGGCCGGACGCCTGCTCGAGGTCCGGCAGGGCAGCGGCCACCGGGTCCGCGATTACCGACGGGTGGGAGGACCCGAGCTACTGCCCACCCTGCTCTCCCTCGAGGCCACACGGAAGCACCTGCGGCTGATCGCCCGGGACCTCTTGCTCGTTCGTCGCATGCTCATGCGGGGCGCCATCGAGAGACTGGATCAGGACACCCGAGGGGCCGGGCGCGCAGCCAAGGGCGCCGCGGTGACCCGGATTCGGCGTGCCGTCCGCGCCCTCGCCAACGAGGAAGATGCCGATCAGAAGCGCCATCTCGAGAGAATCGTGTTTGATACGATCATCGACGAGGCGAGTAGTGTGGTTCTCCCCCTCGCGCTCAACCCCTTTCTCGCCGTCCTCAAGCGCATGCCCCGAATCTCAGAGGCCCTCGCCGCCGAACCGGGGGGCACCCTGCCGGCCTGGGAGCTCCTCGTCACCGGCCTCGAGGGCGGGTCCAAGAACCTCGTTGACGAGGTCGTGGCGGAGCTCGCACGGCACGACTTGATGGTGCTCTCGCACCTCCCGCGCCGCTAGCGGCGGCCGTTCGCGGGGTGCGGCGTGGCGTCCGTTGCCGCGCGGGCGAACTCTCAGGGCGTAGGGGCCTCGAGCTCGAAGAGATTGAGGCTGGGCGAGGTGGATGGGGACGTGGACGGGAGCTCGAGTGCATTTGGCGCCGGCTCCGGCGTGCCATCGCGGAGCGCTTCCCGAATCAGGGCACCGCTCGCCGACCCGCCGCCAACTTCGGCGATGACCCGATCCGTGAGATCCACGGCCTCGTCGGCAAAGGCCAGGGCCGTGCGGTCCACGATCAACCCATATTCCTCATCGCGGCCGAGCTGCTCACAAACCTCCTCGACCTCCTGAAGGAGCGGCAGGGTCAGCTCCATCCGGTACTCCGACAGCTGCTGGTCCCCGAGATCCCGGATGCTTTGGGCTTGCTCGGCGGTGGCGCGATATTCCGTCGCGAGGGCGCTGAGGCGCGCTTCGTCTCGGGGGACCGCCGCCTGGGCGGTCTCGACGTCGTCGGCGATGGTCTCGAGTTCGGCCCGGAGATCGGCCAGGCGATTCTGAATTTGTCGCTCAGCATCGGCGAGGAGGGCGACGATCTGCTGGCCTTTGCTGGTCTCACGCATGACACGCCCGACGTCGACCACGCCCACCTTGTCATAGGTGGGCAGCCCGGGACGCGGGTCGGCGGTGGGCCCCGGAGGAGCGCCGCAGCCCCCGGAGAGACCCACGAGGGAGAGGGCAAACGAGAGGCCAATGAAGGCGATGACGAAGCGATTCACCACGAGGCCGGAAGATGGAGGCCACGGCCGACGTTTACAAGGAGGCTCAGCGGCGCCAATCTTGTCGCGGACAACCAGGGAACGATGAAGGACACCTCGCGACTCATCGGCGGCCGGTACCAGATCCTCCGCGAAATTGCGGCCGGGGGCATGGGGACCGTCTACGAAGCGAAGCACAACCTCAGCCAGAAGACCGTCGCGCTGAAGGTCCTGCATCCCCACGTCGCCCGGGACGACGCGAGCCGCCAGCGCTTCTTGCGGGAGGTCAGCGCTCCGGCGCAGATCGGCCACCCGGGGATCTGCGACGTCTATGACGCCGGCTTCGACACCCAAGACGGCTCGATCTTCATCGCCATGGAGCTCCTCCGGGGGGAAACCTTGCGGACCGCCCTCGAGCGGGGCTCCCCGCGCCTCGATCAGATCTACGACGTCTTCGACCAGCTGCTCGATTCCCTCGCCGCGGCCCACGCCAAGGGAATCGTCCACCGAGACCTGAAGCCCGAGAACGTCTTCCTCACAACGAATCAAGACGGCTCAACCGGGGTCAAGCTCGTCGACTTCGGCATCGTCACCGACGGAACCGCCGACGACGAGGGGCACAACGTCACCCAGGCCGGCACAGCGATGGGGACCCCCCGCTACATGAGCCCGGAGCAAGCCACCAACGCCCGGGACGTGAGCGCCGCTTCGGACGTCTGGGCGGTCGGGGTGATGCTCTACGAAGCGCTCGCAGGGGAGGTCCCCTTCGACGGCCCGTCGCCGACGGTGGTCGTCGTGCACGTGATCACCACCGCCCATCGCCCCCTCGAGGCGCTGGCGCCCACCACGCCGGCGCCGTTGCTCGCCCTCGTTGACCGTTGCCTATCCAAGAAGCCGGAAGACCGGCCGGCCGATGCGGGGGCGCTCCGGGCCGAGCTTCAGCGCGCCCGGGCTCAAACGGGGACCGGCGAGGGCCTTGCCGCGCCGGCCTCGACCCCGCGAACCCGAGAGTTCCGCAATGCGACCGGGCCCATGACCCCTCCCGCGGCCTACGCCGGGGCGCCGAGCCCGGCGCCAGCGACCCCGGCCCGTTCGGCAGGCCATCCGGGCACTCCCGCAGGCCACCCCGGTGCGACCCCTCCCTCCTTTGCCGCATCCGCGCCGTCCCGGGGCCAGGAGCCCTCCAAGACCGGCGGCGGCCTCAAATGGGTCCTCCTCGGCGGCGGGGGCCTTGTCGCCATCCTCGGCCTCGGAGCTCTGACCCTCGGCGTGCTCTTCGCCACCGGGGTCTTCTCGGACAGCACAGGCCAGGTGCGAATCCAGTCGAACGTGGTGAGTGGGGAGATCTACGTCGACGGCGCCAGCCGGGGCCCCCTGACGATGGGACGCATCCTCGAGCTTCCGGTCGGGCCGCGACAGATGGAGGCGCGCATCGCCGGAGCGGTCGTGGCCCAGGCGGCGGTCGAGGTCCTCGGTGGTGAGCTCGTGGACGTCGATCTCAGCAGTGCGGACCAAAGCATCCCCGGCACCCTCGGCCCCGGCGACGAAACTACCGGGGACGGCAAGTACGTGGACCGCTACCAGTTCGTTTGGACGGCCGGTCAGAACGTGCACATCGAGGTCGTCGGCAACGGCCTCGACACCTACCTCTACGTCCGGTTTCCGGACGGATCGATGCACGAAAACGACGACGCCGACGGCCTCGACGCCGGCTTCGACTTCACCGTA
>JAFDCW010000621.1 GCA_019312705.1 Deltaproteobacteria bacterium | reverse complement strand
AGCCGTGCTGATCCCCATCGTCGGCTTCACCGCCGAAATGTTCGTCTCGGCCTTCGGCACCATTCCCTTCCTGCTGCGTCGCGGCGGTTACCGCGATGACATCGTCGTCGAGGACGAAGGCCGCGAAGATGCCGTGCATCAGTCCTATGAAAACGAGCAGACCCCCGGCTGGCTCGAGCGCCTTCGGGGCCTCGCGATGCCCTTCGCCTCTTGGAAGAGCGGCCTCACCCTCGGCCTCGGCGCGGGGCTCCTGGCCGGGGTGCTCGTTGGCCTCACCGAGGCGGGCGTCGTCATCTACAACTCCGGCGGCCGGGTGGGTTTCGGGGTGCTCTCCTACGGTGCCATCGCCTACGGCATCTTCCTCGCCCTAGGCGGCGCGGCGTTTGGCGTCGTCGCTTATCTCACCGGGCGCTTTCTCGCGACCAAGGTCGACTGGGCCAAGCCCATGTCCGAGCCCTTGGCCTACGCCCGGACCACCGCATTCCTCGTCGCGGGCATGGCGTTTGCGCTCGGGTTCTTCCGGGTGCGCCGTGACGTCTTCCACGAAGAGTTGGTGCTCAAGAGCGCCCTCGGTCTCGGCGTCGCCCTCGCATGTGTCGCGGCCGCGGGCCTCGTCTACATCGCGCTCTCTTTCTCGCTCCGGTGGATGCTCACCAGCACTCCCGCCCGCGTGATGCTGCGTGCCTGGGGATCACCTGTGGTGGTAGCCTCCCTCGTGGCCCTCATCACCGTGGGCGCCGTCTTCGCCGGCGGCCCCGCCGAGGCCGCCCCGAGCAACGGTCGGGGTACGGCCCCCGAAGGCGCGGGGAACGTGCTCTTCATCGTCGTCGATACGTTGCGCGCCGACCATCTGCCGGGCTACGGCTACGAGGGGGTAGAGACGCCCAACCTCGACGCCCTCGCCGACGACGCGATTCGTTTCGACCAGGCCTTCGCCAATGCGTCTTGGACCCGGCCGAGCTTCGCCAGCATGTTGACCGGGCGCTTCCCGTCAAACCACGGCGTGATGGCCAAGAGCGACCAGCTCTCGACCGAGCTGACCACGTTGCCCGAGGCGCTCCAGGGCGCGGGCTACTACACGTCGGGCTTCGTCACGAACTTCAACGTCGCGCCGTTCTTCAACTTCCAGCAGGGCTTTGACGAGTATCGCTACCTCGAGCCCGAGTACGTGCTCGGCGCCGACGACGCGGCCTCGAAGCTATTGCTCGCTCAGTTCCTTCGCCAGTCGGTCGAAAAGATCCGCGCGGCCCGCGGCAGCGTCGAACCCGGCACCGCCTACCAGGACGCCGAGACCGTGAACGAGGGCATCTTCTCCTTCCTCGAGCGGGCGCCGTCTCAGCCGTGGTTCGTCTTTGCGGCCTACATGGACCCCCACGACCCGTACTTCGTGCACCCCTACTCGGGCAACGGCTACGCCCGGGCTGCTCACCAGCACCCGGGCCTCGAAGAGGCCGACGAGCTTCGCGCGCTCTACGACGGCGAGATCGAATATTGGGACAGCCAGTTCGGCACCCTCATCGAGCGCTTGAAAGCCGATGGTGTCTACGACGACATGACCATCATCGTCACCAGTGACCACGGCGAAGAGTTCGGCGACCACGGGGGCTTCTGGCACGGCACGACGCTCTACGACGAGCAGGTGCACGTGCCGCTCTTCGTGAAGCTCCCGGGGGCGCGCCGCGGCGGTACGTCAGTGCGCCACTGGGTTCAGTCCGTGGATCTCATGCCCACGCTGCTCAGCGAGCTCGGCGTCGCCGTCCCCGACGGAGTCCAGGGCGGCGACCTCTTCGAAGGCACCGACGTGGTCTACGCCGAAGAGAGCCACGAGGGCAACGTGCTCGAGTCCGTCCGCGAGCGCCGCGGCACCGACGAGTGGAAGCTCATCACCGCCAATCCCGGCAATCCCCGCGGTCTCGAGGCCGTCGAGCTCTACCGCCCCGACACCGACCGGGGCGAAGCCGACAACCTCGCCGCAGCTCACGCCGACGAAGTCCGCCAGGCAATGGGCGCCCTCGTCGAACAGGCCGAGATCGCCCGTGAAGGCGCCGTAGTCCGCCAGTCCGTGGAGATGGACGAAGAAGCCGCCGAGCGCCTACGCAACATCGGCTACATGGAATAGCCAGCCCCTGGGGACGCGTGCTCACGAGCGAACGTCACCCGAGGGCGCGCTCGAGCAGTCTTTCGTCGACCTCGCCTGCGACGGCCCCATCACGGTTCGACGGTTAGGACGAAGTGCTTTTCGATGGAGGCGACGCCGCGGCGGGCCACGACGTGCACCATGTGGGGGGCGACCTGGGAGATGTGGGGGGTCCAGGTGAGCAGGCCGGTGTCGTCGACGTTCATGCCGCCGGGGGAGGTGGTGAGGGACCAGGTGATGGGGCCGACGCCGGGGATGCGCGCCTGGGCGTCCCAGGTCCACGGGACCCCGGCGGGGATGGTGGTGGATGGAGTGGTCTCGAAGTCTGCGCCGGCGAGGACTTCAAAGTCCGCCACGGTGAACGTGTCGCCGCCGCCGTGGACCTCGAGGACCGAGATGCGCAGTCGAGAGGCGACGCGTGGAATGACCAGGTCGTCTTGATAGAAGGGACCGAGATCGACGACGGCTTCGCCGACATACCCGTCGCACCCGGTGTCGTCGCCGAGGAATACCTCGTAGTGCGAGACTCCCATTCCCGACGGTGCGGGGTAGTGGCGGATGCCGCGCACGTCGATGGGTTCGGCGAACTCGACGACGATGTCCTGGGGGACGGTGCCCATGGCGACGGTGTCGTTGCTGCCGTCGGCGCCGGGGTTGGGGCTCGTCCCACCGGGGCCGGTGATGAGTCTTCCGTCGAGGACGACGGTCAGCTCGGATTCGGGTAGGGGGTGCGCGGCGTCCCAGCGCGCGAGGGCATCGCGGCATTCGCCCCCAGTGCCTGAGTCACCGCCCGGCGGCGGGGTGCTCTTCTCCGCGCAGGAAGAGGTGAGGCAGAGCCCCAACGAGGCGAGCACTAAGACCGAGCAGCGAATCACGGACTCAGGATAGCAGGTGCATGCACATGGCCGCCTCCGAGGATAACGCCGGCTGAGGTGCCTATGTATCCCAAAAGGCATTTCAGTGTGCTCAGTGGATACCTAAAACACTAATGATAACAATGGTATAGTTGCCTAGGTGTATCCCGGTAGGAACAGTTTGTGGTCGTGCTAGGATAGCTTTCGTGGCCTTTCGTCGTAGATCAAGTCGATACATTGCTGAGCGGGGAGCTCGGCAGGGGAGATACGACGATGACCTACGACTACCGAATCCACCTCACCCTCACCGTGGCCATGGCCCTCTTTGCGGGCGCCTGTACCAGCTCCATGGAGCGGTCGGAGTTCACCAAGGAAGAAGCGCGCTCCCTCGGCGGCTCGACCGACCTCGGCACGGACATCTGCGCCAGCGAAGGCTGGTACGACGACGGCGTGTGCGACGAGTTCTGCGTCGAGCCGGATGGCGATTGCGATGCTACGTGTTTCGCGTATCCGAGCTGCGGCGACGGGGAGACGGCGCACGAGCGTTGGGAGGACTGTCCGGCCGACGCGAGCTGCCGCGAAGAGACGCTCTGCGGTGCGACGGTCTGGTGCTCCTCCGACGAGGCGCCGGTCTGCGCCGGCGAAAACCCCGAG
>JAFDCW010000620.1 GCA_019312705.1 Deltaproteobacteria bacterium | reverse complement strand
CGACGTCGTTCGCCATCCCCTCGTTCAGCGGATCGTCCGGGCGTACGATAGCCGGGACGCCCGCCGCGAGGCAGAGCGGGGCAACGGCAACGAGGGGGATAACTCGTGAGCGAAACGTCGACGACGCGGGGGCCGGGGCAGACCTCGCCCGCAGGTTTCATCGCGAAGCGCATCAAGGCAGACCCCCGCATCCACCGGGACGAAGTCGACGTAGTCGTGGTGGGGGAGGTCGTCGAGATCACCAAGCGGGACGCGCTCCTCGTCGTCGTGCCCACCATCAGCCTCGCCCTCGATGCCTTGGGCCCCTATGAGGAACGCATCCGTGAAGCCCGGATCGGATTGATCCTCGTTGGAGTGCCGCCGACTGATTTCCTCGACACGTACCCGGACAAGTGCGTAGTGGCCCTAGTCGATGGCACCTTCGGCGACGACGCGCTCTTTCTCACCTTCAAGGGCATGCTCGAGCGGGTCGAGATGCGCCTCACCGACGAGCGGCGGCGGCGGACCCTCGACCGCTACCGCTACGAGCTCGGCGAGTTGGTCGAGATCGCCCGGGCCCTCAGTCAGGAGCGCGATACGTCGCGCCTCTTGAACCTCATTCTCGAGAAGAGCCGCTACATCACCGGCGCGGACGCCGGGAGTATCTACGTGATCGAGGGCGACGAAGCCGACCCGGACGGACACCGGCTGCGATTCAAGATGTCGCAAAACGAGTCCTGCGCTTTCGAATCGAGCGAGTTCACGATGCCCGTCTCGACGCGCTCCATCGCCGGGGCCGCGGTCGTTACTCGCTCGCCCATCAATCTCCCGAACGTCTACGCCATCCCCGACGACACCCCCTACGGGTTCGATGGGAGCTTCGACGAGAAGGTCGGCTACCACACCCGGTCGATGATCGCGCTGCCGATGATCTCGGCCGAGGACGAGGTCATCGGAGTCATTCAGCTCATCAACAAGAAGCGCCATCCGGACAAGCGCTTGATCGCGGAGAGCGACTTCGAGGCCGAGGTGCTTCCCTTCGGAGAACGAGAAGAAGAGCTGCTCCAGACCCTCGCGTCGCAAGCGGGCATCGCCCTCGAAAACGCCCTTCTGTACGAAGAGATCAACCACATCTTCGAGGGGTTTGTCCGGGCCAGCGTGCAGGCGATCGAGGCCCGGGACCCGACCACCAGCGGACACTCGCTGCGGGTCAGCGTGCTCTCGTGCCGCCTCGCCGAAGTGGTCGACACGGTCGACGCCGGTGTTTATGCCGACGCGGGGTTCACCAAGCGCGAGGTGATGGAGCTCGAGTACGCGTCCCTGCTGCACGATTTCGGAAAGATCGGCGTGCGCGAGAAGGTCTTGGTCAAGGCCAAGAAGCTCTACCCCTACGAGCTCGCGGCGGTTCGCGCCCGTTTTGACTACCTGCTCAAGAGCGCCGAAGTGGACCTTCTGCGCGCCAAGATGAAGCTCATCGCCGCCGGCGCCTCCCAGGAAGAAATCGAAGCGGTCGATATGAGCTTCGAGCGTCGCCGCGGCGAGATGACCGGCGCGTATCAGTTGGTTCTCCAGGCCAACCAACCGACGATCATGTCCGAGGGAGATTTCACCGCCGTCGGTGAGCTTGCCGATCGGACTTACGTCGATCCGAGCGGTGAAGAGCAACCTCTGCTGACCCGCGACGAGGTTGAATCACTCCAGGTCACGAAGGGCTCCCTGAACATGGAAGAGATCGACGAGATCCGCTCCTATGTGAGTCACACCTTCGACTTCCTGTCGCGCATTCCCTGGGGCAAGACGATGCGCCGCGTTCCCGAGATCGCCGGCGCTCACCACGAGAAGCTCAACGGGAGCGGTTATCCCCGGGGCGTCGAAGCTGCGGCGATCCCGCTCCAGTCCAAGATCATGACCATCGCGGACATCTACGATGCGCTGACCGCTCGGGATCGGCCCTACAAGAAGGCGATTCCCGTCGACCGCGCCCTCGCCATCCTCGGCTACGAGGTCAAGGACGGGAACATCGACGCGGAACTGGTGCGTCTCTTCGTCGAGGCCCGAGTCTTCGACTCGGTCAAAGAAGACCTCGAGTACTGAGTCGACTGGCGTCGCCTTCTTGTCGACTAGCGCAGGAAAGCCACAGCGACCGTCGTCACGGCCGCGATGAGCACGCAGGCGCCGATCACCACGATCCAGTTGATCTTGTGGTTGCCCTTCGACAGGGGCTGGGGCGCCCGGGGTTGGGCAGGGGGGGGCACGTAGTTCGCAAAGGACTCCGGGCGGTCGAGTTCCACCGTCTGGGCGGTCGAAATATTCGCTCGCGCGGGAACCTGTCCGATGTCCGGATTTGTGGTTTGAACGCCGTCTTGCGGTTCGAGGCCCACGCTGCTGATGCTGGGATTCGTGGGGCTCGCTTCGAGGTCGGGATGAGCCTCGCCTCGAATCGCCGCCATTGCTCCGCTCGCGGGGGGGGGCGGCGCTGGCGGTATCTCCGCGCCCACAGGTTCGAGGCTGCCCGGGGGGGGCGTCAGATCCATAGACGTGTGGCGCTCCGTGCGGTCTCCCGCGATGGGCGCTCCGCTATCCCGGAGTTCGTCATCGAGTTCGGCAGAGATCTGAGTCGCAGCCGACTGGAGTTCCTCGACCTCTTGGTCCGTCCGGGCACCAACCGGAGGGTCGGGGCGCACCTGGCTCTCTCGACCCACCCCGAGGACCTCGTCGAGGCCATCGTCGAGGGTCTCGAAGACCACACCGTCGGCGAAGGGCTCGAGGGCCTCCCCGAGGGCGCGCATGGAGGGGTAGCGATCGTCGGGGTTCGGGGCCATCGCCTTCAGCACGACGGCCTCGAGGTTGTTCGACACGTCGATGTTGAGCGCGCTCGGGGGGCGCGGCTTCTCGTTGGTGATCTTGAAGAAGAGCTCCGGCAGCGTATTGCCCTCGAAGGGCAGGCATCCGGCCAGTCCCTCGTAGAGCATGACTCCGGCCGAATACACGTCGGCCCGGGCGTCGACGGTGCTCGAGTCGGTGATCTGCTCGGGGGCCATGTAGTAAGGGCTGCCGAGGAAGGTCCCCGCTCCCGTGAGCTTTCCGACGGCACCTGGCGATCTGAGCTTCGAGATGCCGAAGTCCAAGACCTTTGCTCCCCCGGACCGCCCCCGGCGGGGTCGGCAGATGAAGATGTTGTCGGGCTTGAGGTCTCGGTGCACCACGCCTCGGTCGTGGGCCGCAGCGACCCCCCGGAGGGCCGGGATGAGGGTGCGCACTAGGTCGATGGTGCTCGGTGCGCCGCGCTCGAGGTAGGCGGAGAACGGTTCCCCGACGAGCAATTCGAGGACCAAGTACAGAGAGTCGTCCCACTTCCCCGCGTCGTAAATCTCGACGACGTTCGGGTGGTCGACGGCGTTGGCGGCCCGCGCCTCCTGTAGGAACCGAGTCGCGACGGTCGCGTTTTGGGCGAGCTGCGGGTAGAGCCACTTCACCGCGACGCGGCGACCGATGATCTCGTGAGTGGCCTCGAAGACGATGCCCGCCGAGCCTTTGCCGATCTGTCGATCGAGCCGGTACTTGTCGGCGATGACGTCACCGGGGGCGGGGACATGAATCACTTCGCGAAGGGTATAGGGAGCGATGCCTGCCGAGAAGGGTGTAGAGTGCGGCGGGCATGGACGACGTCATTCACG
>JAFDCW010000619.1 GCA_019312705.1 Deltaproteobacteria bacterium | reverse complement strand
CAGATCCACTACCCCACCATGATGGACGCTTTCATGATCGCGACCTTCGTCATCCTCGCCGGCACGGTGGTGATCAGCTTCGTCGTCAACGGCCTCAATCGGACCGAACGTAAGCACCTCGGTGACCGGGTCGACCGGATCTGCCGATGGGCCTTCCCGGTTGGCTACACGGTGGTCACGGCGCTGATCTTCCTCTACTTCTCAGCCGTCGGCTGACCAGGCTCAAGCTTCGAGGTCGCGCATCGCGCGCCAGACGTGGTCGTGGAAAGCCTGGGCAACACCTGTGTGAATCTCGGCGCCCTGGACAACGCGCAGGCGATGGCGCCACCGGTCTCGCCGCGGGGCGTCGTCGCCTCCGAGGTCGGGCACCGGTGGACCCTCGGCGCCGGGCCGGGCGATGTTGCGGAGGCCGGCGCATTGGTAGCAAACCCCGTCCTTGCTGACGATGCCGCAGAGGCCATCGAAGCGGTGCTGCATGGCGTTCCGGGCATCGGTCAAGGTGTGACGAAGCTTGGCCTCGTTCACCTCGAGGACCTTGGCCGCCTCCATGCTGGTATGCCCGAGCACGTCCCGGAGGATCAGAACAGCCTGCGCGTCGGGCGGCAAGGAACGCGCGACACACGTGAAACAGAACGCGATGTGCTCGCGGGCGTCGAAACGATGTTCCGCGGAGGCGAAGCGCGCCGCGCTGGCGGCCTCGGCCTCCGGCGTGCGATGCAGATGATCGCGGACGTGAACCTGACCATCGGCGCGCCAGCGCTTCTTCTGGCGCAGGTGGTCGAGGGCCCCGTGCACGGCGATCTTCGTCAACCACCCCCGGAGCGCCGCCGGCGTGCGCACCTGCCCGACGCGCTCGTAGGCCCGGAGGAGGCTCTCTTGCACGACATCCTCCGTGTCCTCCGCGTGACCGAGGAAGCGACGCACGACGCGCAGGAGACGTGGGCGCTCTTCGGCGACGAGGGCATCGAAGGCCCCCGCGTCTCCGAGCCGCGCCTTGTCGAGGAGCGCGTCGGCGTCGCCCGCGGCCTCAGGCATCGCGCTGGGTCGATGCAAGCAGGCGGTCCTGAACGAAGGGCGTCCCGATTCCCGGCGCTCCTTAGCGGCTTTCTCATGGCGGACGCGCTAGACTCCGACGCGATGCGGGACCACACAGTCACACAGCGTCTGACCGTCGGCGGGGGCGAGCTACGGGATGTCTACGCCAACCTCCTTCACGATACCCGCGGGATGCGCCCGGAACAGGCGACGGCCCGGGAGGCGTGGTTTACGTCGCTGCCCTGGGAGTCCAAGGAAGAAGACCTCTTTGAGCTCGAGATGCTGCTCAAGGGCATCGCCTGCTTCGGAAACCCGCGGAATCACCTCGGGGCAGCCCGACCCGTGGCCGAGACGGGACAGGACTTCAGTTCCGATCTCCAGCTGATCCGCAAGACCTCGGAGCGCACGATCACCGTGGTCCGCTCGCTCCTCGGCGACCAGGACCGCGACGTCGACTTCTCGCAGTACCTCGAATCCCTGGTCCCCGAAGACGCCGAGCCTCGCCAGCTCGGCAAAGACCAACTCACCCAGGACACGCCCATCGAGGCGCTCTGGGTCCTGCGCAACGCCTTTACGGGCTACGTGGACGTCATCGACGGCCTCCTCCGGGGCGGGGGCATCTCGCATCGCATCTACCACGGGATGCACGGCACCCTCACCCGGGAGATCGGTCGCAATACCTTCTTCAACCCCCTGGTGTCCCTCGAGTTCCGCTCGGAGTTCGACCGGATCCAGAGCCCCGATGTCCTCGAAGCCCTCGAGACGGTCTCGAGCGACGCGTCCCACCGCGTCACCGCCCTGACGTTCCTCGCCATCTTCCGAGCGCTGCGCTACCTGGAGCTCACGGACCGGTACGCCGCGTCCCCCGAGCTCGTCGATCTCTGCCCGGTGATCCTGGCCGTGTTTCGCAGCGACATGCGCGTCCTGACCCGCTACCTCACCCGCGCCGCCCGAGGAGCGATGGCTGACGGCCTCGAGCGAGAGCTGCTCCTCGTCGACGCCATCGAGGTCAAGGAGCACTTCGCCACTCTCGAGAAGATCAGCGACGACCTGCTCTCGCTGCGTAGGAGCTTTGAAAGCAACGGCGAGGCGCTGCGCCTCGAGGTGCTCCGGGTCTTCTCGATCGAACTTCCAAGCCCGGAACTAGACATTCCCTCGAAGGATCGAGCGGCCCAGACGGTGGTGGGCACGGCTACGCTACGAGCGGCGCTGCACCATGCGGTCCTCGGGCTCTGCCGGGAGCTCTCCCCCGAGGCCCCGGCGCCGGCCCTCATCACGACCGCCGCAGGCAAGCGCGCCGCGAGCAAGAGGCTGCGCCGTGAAGTTTGGATGTTCACGCAGATCCTCCGGGCTTTCCTCAGCAAGGCGCAGCAACAAGGGGACGACCCCAACCGGTGGACCGGAGCCGCGAGCTTTCGATTCGTCGCCGAGTTCCTGAACCACTTCCGGTCGATCGGTTATCAACTGGTTCGCATCAGCGACTACGAAAACCTCGACGAGTTCCTCGGCGCCATCGAGGCGCTCCGCGACGTCAATTTTCTCCACGAAGGTGCGCGCCGGCAGGCGATCGAAGAATGCACGGAGTTGTTCATCTACATGGACCAACTCTTCGCTCAGATCAGTCGACGCGCCGAACTCAAGAAAGTCCCCTTCGACCGCCAAGCGGCGACCGAGACGCTGAAGCTCTACCTGAGAACCAGCTGACTCAGGGCACCCGTGAATACGCGCCGTGCAGGGCCCGTCATCGATACACGGTCGGGTCGTGCCCCGACCTCGATGACCAGGGTGCCGCCAGGAAGGCGCACTTCAATTGGCACCCCACGGTCGGCGCGTCCCGTTTCGACCGCGGCGACTGCGGCGGCGCAGGCGCCGGTCCCGCAGGCCCGGGTCCAGCCGACTCCCCGCTCGTAGACGGCGAGGTCCATGTGCCCAGCTCCATGCACGGTCGCGAAACCCACATTGACGCGCTCTGGAAAGCGCGAGTCCGCCTCGAGGCGCGGCCCGAGGACCGCCGCGGAGTCACCCACGTCGTCGAAGATGACCACGTGCGGATTGCCCATCGATACGCAGGTGACCCGGAGGGTTTGTCCGTCGACCTCCCAGGGCACGTCGATCACTTCCTCTGGCTGCTCGGACGGGTCCGTCTCGGCGCGTCCCGGGTCGACCGCGACCGGCACACGCGCGGCATCGAGGACGGGTACCGCCATCTGAACTTCGACGCGGCCGTCTGGGAGCACGCGGCATCGGTGAGGGCCGGCGTCGGTATCGACTTCGAAGGCTTCCGTCGCGACCGCACCTCGTTGAGACAGATGCAGCGCGACGCAACGCAAGCCGTTTCCGCACATCTGTGGGCTGGAGCCGTCGGCGTTGATGACCCGCATGAACGGGCGACCGCTCCGGACCCCAGCGATGAGCACGCCATCGGCGCCGATGCCCAGGTGCCGGTCGCACATGGCGATGGCTCGGTCCCGGGAAACGTCCTCGTCGACGATGATGAAATCGTTGCCGAGGCCCTCGTACTTCGTGAACGCGGTGGTCACCGCCGGGAGTCTAGCGCACGCGGACGCCAGTGCCCGCACTAGCGCACGCGGACGACGGTGCCCGGAACCTGTTCCGTCGGC
>JAFDCW010000618.1:3442-7100 GCA_019312705.1 Deltaproteobacteria bacterium | reverse complement strand
CGACGCCGTCCCCGCCTGCGGCACTCCCAGAAGCAGAAGCAGAAGCGAACGCCGGGACATCCACAGCCGACGTCCCCGACGCCGCAGTCCGTGCGGAGCGCACCGTTGCCCTGGACCGGACCCCGGCCTCGACCGCCGACGAGTCGGCGGGAGCCCCTTGGAGCGTTCACGCCGTCGAATACGCCCGGTCCCGCGCCATCCCCCGGGGGCGCCTGGTTCGCGGAGCCCGGCGTGGGCGGGTCGACATGAGTTGGTACTTCTTCGTCGCTCGGCGAGCAGACCGAGTGGTGCTCATCGACTGTGGGACCAACGTTCTCAGCCGTCCCGGAAGCGATCTGCGTTCGCGCTGGTCCATCGCCGATGCCGTATCCGTGACCGAGGCCCTCGGCCGCCTCGACCTCGCCCCCGAGCACGTCACCGACGTCGTGCTCACGCATCACCATTGGGATCACGTCGGTGCCCTCGGTCTTTTCGAGACCGCCCGGGTGCACGTGCACCCCGCCGAGTGGCGCTCCGTGTCCCGAGCCCTTCGTGCCCCCGTCGAAGACTCGGGGCGGCTCTACACCGTCGGCGTCGGCGCCCAGAGCGAGCTGCACGAGGGACTGGTTCTTCCCGGCCTCGGTGTCTACGAAGCCGGCCACCATACGGCCCACCAGCTCATGGTCACCGTCGCCTGTGAAGGTGGGGCGATCATCATCGCTGGGGACGCGGCCTACCTCTACGAGAACATCGAGGGCGCGCTCCCGGTGACGGTTACCCGGGACGCGACAGCGAACGTCGCCGACGTGGGCGCGGCGGTGCGCGGGGTCGGTGCGGGTCGGGTCATCCCCGGACATGACCCGGAGGTATTCCTCCGCTATGCGAGCGCCCACCCTCGGGTCGCCGCCATTTGCCCGTAGGCCGCGGCGAGGGCACCGTCGCTTTCGGCCACCCCCTTAGCGCTTCGCGCCGATCACGGCTGCAGCGGAGCGAAGAACGACATCGGGAAGCGGTTCAATCGATAGATCGTCGCACGGGTCGCCTCGTCGCCGCTCCCGCGCACGTCGGGGTTCCAGAACTCCCAGACCGTTTCGCCGTCGCGGCTCACTTCCAACGCGTGGCCACGGTCGGACTCGGTGATGAGCACGTTGCCGTTCGGCAGCGCTTGAGCCCCGCCCCGGAGCCGGGTGTAGAGCTCGGGGGGGCCGTAGCTCCAAACCACCGCCCGGGCCACAGGGTCGACCTCGACCACCCGGCTGGGACTGCCTCGCTTCAGGCCGTTGTCGAAGACCATGAGATGGCCGTTCTCGAGGGCGGTCGCGTCGTGGTTTCCATCGAGCTCCCCCGCGCCCCAGACGAAGAGCACCTCGCTGAGGTCCGCCGCGAGGATGGTGATTCGACTGATCGCTCGGTGCGAGAGCAGGACGGAACCCGCGGGGGCGACGCCCTCGATATCGTTCACGAGGAAGGCTATCGAGTTCGTGTGCAGAACATCGCCGAGGCCCCCCGGGCGCAAGAGATCGTTTGCGCTCCTGCCCGCCTCGATGCTGGCCTTCATTCGCCCGAGTCGGCCTCCGGCGAGGTGGGGGCGAAGCAGGGCGAGGAGGGGGACGGTGCGCTGGACCTCACCGTCGGCGGAGAGGACGACGATGCTGTCGCAGAGGGCGGGGAGCGTCGTGCCCGCGTGGGACAGACTCGTCCGGCCGCGGATCAGCACGAAGATGGCCCCGTCGCGGCCCACGGCGAGGTCATGGTGGGCGCGCAGGCGCCGCTCCCAGAGCACCTCGCCGTCCCAGCTGTGTTTCGCGACGTTGGCGTCCCGGGTGATGGTCAGGAGGCCGCCGTCCGGGAGGGGCTCGATGTGCATCCAGCTCTCCGAGGCGTCCCCGGCCCAGCGGTGCATGACCTCGCCCTGCATGTCGGTCAGCAGAGCTTCGGCGCGGTCGCGGGACCCGTAGATGTTGAGGTCCCGGGAGCGTTCGCCCTCCCGGGTGGTGACTCCGCGCTGGTCGGGGTTGTCTGTGGGTGCGGCCGGCACGTAGCCGATCGCCTCGAGGGCGGCTCGCTCCTCCGGGGATATGGCGAACGATGGCTCTGGCGGGTCTGGCGTTTCTGGAGCGGAGCGCCGTGTCTCTATCGCGGTCGGCTCTCCGGTGGCCGTACCGGTGGCGCGAGTTTCGTCGCCCCGGTCGCTGCACGCGAGGGCCGGGACCGTGAAGCAGAGGCCGATGGCCCATGCGAAGTATCGTAGGAATCCGGGCCTCATCGCGAGGAGCGTCCTACCACAGAAAGGTCGGCGCTTCAGTCGGCGCTCGGGCCCGGCAGCCTTCCCGCCGCGAGCAGGGCGGCGATGCGGGTAAGCGTTTCGTCGATGACTCGGCGCCCGGGGTGGCCGGCGACGACGATGATGAAGCGCTCGTCGGTATCGGTCCGGTGCACGAACATCACGTCGCTGGTCCAGCGATAGGCGTAGCCGGGCTTGTGGAAGACCCGGACCGGCACGTCGTCGCCGAAGCCCCGGCGGACCGCCTGGACCAGGAGTTCGCCATGCTCGCGGCGCGGCGCCTCGAGGGTGCTGCGCAGCAGGGCGAGCTCGCGTTCGCCCAGGGCGAAGCGGCCCTCGTCGGGCAGGTGCTCGTGCAGCATTACTCGGTACATCGCCCCGGCCAGCTCCCGGAGAGTGGTGCAGTTGCCCTGGTCCGGGCACTCGTATTGGCCGCGACCGTCTCGGGCCGGGAGCTCGCGGACGCGTCGGCCGCGCTCGATGGTGATCGGCGGCGAGTGTCGATTGACCGCGTGGCCGTTCTCGGGGTTTCGGTTGCGGCCGCCATAGGCGCGCAGGAAGACCGTGTTCTCGAGGCCGTTCTCTTCGGTGAAGAAGCGCCGGTTGAGATAGTCCATGCCGACGAACTCGACCAAGCGGTCGAAGGCGAGGTTGTTGCTGGCCACGATCGCGTGGCGGACTATCTGCGAGAGCCGGCCTTGGTACTCGTCTTCATCCTCACTCTCGTAGCGATAGGTGAGCATCGCCGCTGGTATGAAGCCCATCTCGCGGGAGCGCTCGAGGGCTGCGACGGCGGCGTAGAGCTTGATGGAGGATGCGGGCCACCAGTCGTCGCGGCTCCGGGATGTGCCCCGCCAGTCGTACCACTCGGCCCGGGGCGCTTCTTGGGTCTCTTGGGTCTCTTGCGCCTCTTGGGTCTCTTGCCCCGCCTGGGTGCCGACGTCGATCACCCCGACCAGCGCCCGGAGGGTGGCGGGGGACTCGTGCCCGAGCTGCTCGAAGAGCCCCGGCAGGCGCCCCTCGTCGACGCGTGCCACCTGGGCGGCCGCGGCGGCCGGGAGCAGCCCCCCGAGAGCCGCGAGGGCGCAGATGGCTGTGAGGGAACTCCGCATGCTTTGCATCGACGTGAGGGGGCGCGGTTCCTTCAATGATCGAGCTCGCCTAGGCCGTGTCACGGGCCGATGTTAGCCGGTTCGGCGCCCCCCGCGGAGCTCTTCGGAGAAAGCCGAATATCGATGTGTTTGCGAGCATTTCTCTGAGTGTTGGTCCTTCATTGGTGCTGCTTGGTCGCGCCTTTACCGCCAGCGGGGGCTGCCCTAGGACAAGTGCACGGATGCTCGGGGGCCAGGAGAAATCGATGCGGGTAATAACTGTCGCGGGCGCTCTCTCTCTACT